>NZ_JFAL01000029.1:0-42010 GCF_006454495.1 Bifidobacterium sp. UTCIF-38
TTTTCATTTTGCGTTTGCCGGGTGATCGTGGCTGTGTGGCGTGAAGATGCGGGACATGCGCCGTCGGACACTTCCACAGCCGCGGTTAGTATCGAGCCTTATGAGTCATATTTTGGTCAATGTTGCATGGCCGTACGCGAACGGCCCCCGCCATATCGGTCACGTGGCCGGTTTCGGCGTTCCGTCGGACGTGTACGCGCGCTACGAACGCATGAAGGGCAACGACGTGCTGATGGTCTCCGGCACGGACGAGCACGGCACCCCGATCCTCGTCGAGGCGGAGAAGGAGGGCGTCACCGCGCAGGAGCTGGCGAACCGCTACAATCGCGTCATCGCCAAGGATCTGTGCGATCTCGGCCTGAGCTACGACCTGTTCACCCGCACCACCACGGGCAACCACGAACACGTCGTCCAGGAGCTGTTCAAGCAGTGCCTGAAGAACGGCTACATCTACAAGGGCACGCAGAAGGTCGCGATCTCCCCGTCGACCGGCCGCACCCTGCCCGACCGCTACATCGAGGGCGAATGCCCGATCTGCCACACCGAGGGCGCGCGCGGCGACCAGTGCGACGCCTGCGGCAACGAGCTCGACCCGGACGAGCTGATCAACCCCGTCTCCAAGATCAACGGCGAAACCCCGCGCTTCGAGGAGACCGAGCACTTCTTCCTCGACCTGCCGGCGCTCGCCGAGGCGAACCTCGCGTGGCTCAACACCCGCGAGGGCTGGCGCACCAACGTCATCAACTTCTCCAAGGGCCTGTTCAAGGAGGTCAAGCCGCGCGCCATCACGCGTGACATCGACTGGGGCATCCCGGTTCCGGTCGCCGGCTGGATCGACAACCCGAACAAGAAGCTGTACGTGTGGTTCGACGCCGTGATCGGCTACCTGTCGGCCTCGATCGAATGGGCCCGCCGCAAGGGCGACCCGGAGGCGTGGCGCGCATGGTGGAACGACCCGAAGACCCCGGGCTACTACTTCATGGGCAAGGACAACATCACGTTCCACTCCCAGATCTGGCCCTCCGAGATGCTGGCCTACAACGGCCAGGGCTCCAAGGGCGGCGAGACCGGCGAGCTCGGCCCGCTGAACCTGCCCGAGCAGGTCGTCGCCTCCGAGTTCATGACGATGGAGGGCAAGAAGTTCTCCTCCTCGCGCGGCATCGTCATCTACGTCAAGGACATCCTCTCGCGCTACCCGGTGGACGCGGTGCGCTACTACATCTCCATCGCCGGTCCGGAGAGCTCCGACTCCGACTTCACGTGGGCCGAGTTCGTGCGCCACAACAACGAGGAGCTCGCCTCCTCCTGGGGCAACCTGGTCAACCGCGTCGCCAACCTCATCGCCAAGAACTTCGGTCAGATCCCGGCGCTCGACGAGGATTCGATGACCGACGAGGACCGCGCGCTCCTGACGGAGACCCGCGGCGCCTTCGACTCGGTCGGCGGCTTCATCGAGAACCATCACCAGAAGGGCGCTCTCCTCGAGGCGATGCGCGTCGTCGGCGACATCAACAAGTACATCTCCGCCGAGGAGCCGTGGAAGATCAAGGACGACGACAAGCGTCTGGCCACCGTGCTGCACGTGGCCGCGCAGGCCGTCTCCGACGCGAACCACCTGCTCGCCCCGTTCCTGCCCCACTCCGCGCAGAAGGTGTGGGAGGCCCTGGGCGGCAAGGGCACGTTCTCGCCGCTGCCGCGTCTCGAGGAGGTCGAGGATCTCGACAAGCCGGGCTTCCACTACCCGATCATCACCGGCGACTACGTGATGGGCGAGACCGTCCACCCGTGGGAGAGCGAGCCGATCGAGGTCGGCGCGCCCATCGCCAAGCCGACGCCGATCTTCGCGAAGATCCCGAAGGAGGCCGTCGAGGAGGAGCTGGCTCGCTTCGACGAGGCGCTCGCCGCCCGTCGCGCCGCCGAGGCCGAGCGTCTCGCGGCGGCCAAGGCCGAGCTCGCGGATTCCGCAGACAAGGCCGAGGACAAGGCTGAGGACAAGTAGTTACAAACCTGTCACACAGTGTTGAGAGTTCTTTCAGGAACGCGCATCGTTCCTCTAAGAAACGGGCGGTTAACTAAAGACTGTCGGCGGATGAAGTTGAACCGCAGGCGAGGTTCTTCCGGACCCCATAACTGAACCCTTCTTCTCTCTTCTCTCTCACCCGGCGGCTTCTCACCGCCGGGTTTCTTTTTGCCCGTTTGCCCGTGTACGCGGCAACGGAGGCCGATTGCCGCGCGATGTAATGTGGCACCCCGATGTGGTGTCCCCGATGTGGTGTCCCATGGCGCAGTTGTCGGTGCCATCGCGCGGTGACTTTTACATGAAGTAGTGAAATCCCCATGACGCGGTGACGCAAAACGGCGGAATCATGCGGTTTGCAGAAAACGGCTCACCGCGTCATGGGAAAGTCACCGCGCGATGTGTACGCAGCCCGCGCGATGGAGAGGCATCGGAACCTCGCGGAGATGCATATGTCGCCGGAAGCCCGGCGTGTGCCGTTACGAACACCCCGAAACCTCCCCTCGGGCGCATCCCGGTTGCGTTTGTGGCGTCCCTTGTCGGCGAAACACGCGGAGGTTCGCGGATTGCGAACGGGGGAAGGCTGTCTAGACTGGTATGCGTTTGCGAAACGCGATGCGTTTGAGGGTGCGGGGCCGGTAAGGTTCCGCACGCCCAGCCGGTGAAGGAGAGCACCGGTCGGGCGCCGGCGATCGGAGGGTCAATCCGTCGGCGATGCCGGACGCGGGTGGTCGTGAATCGTGGCGGCAACGAATGCCGCGCGCGGCGATGGAGAGCGCCGTGCCAACCACAGGCAAACAATCCGAAGAAACGGTGACTTCCCCCATGTACGTCGATCCGGGAACCAACCAACAAGCCGGCAACATCCGCTGGATCCTGCCCTACTGCAAACCCGACCTGCCGCGCGTCATCGGCGCGCTGCTGCTGTTCATCGCGAACAACGCGATGGCCCTGACCATCCCCATCATCTCCGGTCTGATCGTCGACCGCGTCATCGTCGGCGGACACACCGACGAGCTGCTCAAGTTCTGCGGTCTGATGATCGCGATGACCGTCATCCGCGTCGGCGCGCGATACGGCTACCAGATGTGGATGGAGCGATTCGGCCAGAACTCCGTATACCGCCTCGTCTCCGACGAGTACGAGAAGCTGCACGAACTCGACTTTACCTACTTCAACCACACGCGCACCGGCGACATCATGAGCCGCCTGACCTCCGACACCGACGCGATCCGCCACTTCCTGAGCTGGGTGAGCTACCAGATCGCCGACTGCGTGGTCATGTTCATCGGCGCCCTGTGCGTGATGTTCGCGATCGACTGGCGACTGGCGATCGCGCTCGCCTGCGTCACCCCGTTCATCTTCATCCTC
This sequence comes from Bifidobacterium sp. UTCIF-38, assembly GCF_006454495.1. Lineage (NCBI taxonomy): Bacteria > Bacillati > Actinomycetota > Actinomycetes > Bifidobacteriales > Bifidobacteriaceae > Bifidobacterium > Bifidobacterium sp. UTCIF-38. Next base: position 3,389 of record NZ_JFAL01000029.1, read on the forward strand.
ACGCGCGGACTGTCGACGCACGCGCACCCGCTGTTCTTCGCGATCCGCAACTCGCTGGCCGCGTTGAACTCGATGGTCGAGGAGAACATCGAAGGCAACCGCGTGGTCAAGGCGTTCGTCCGCGAACCCTACGAGACCAAACGATTCGACGAGCACAACGACGACTACATGCGCCGCAACATGGCGCTCGCCTACAACTCGCGCCGGTACATGCCCTGGCTCGACGGCCTCGGCTTCTCGCTGCAGCTCATCACGCTCGGCTTCGGCGGTTTCCTCGTCATCAAGGGGTACATGACGCTCGGCAACCTCGTGAGCTTCAACTCGTTCCTGTGGATGATCGACGGTCCGGTGCGCGCCTCCGGATGGCTCATCAACGACTGGCAGCGATTCAACGCCAGCTGCATCAAGATCAGGAGGCTGCTGACCGAGAAGTCACGCATCGTGGAGAAGCCCGACGCCGAACAGGCGGTCGCCGACGCGACTGCCGCATCGCCCGCAGCGCACATCAGGGGCGACATCCGCTTCGACCACGTCTCCTTCTCCTTCCCCGACGATCCCGCCACGCCGATCCTCGCCGACCTCGACTTCCACGTGCCCGCCGGCACGAAGCTCGGCATCCTCGGTGAGACCGGCGCCGGCAAATCCACGCTCGTCAGCCTCATCTCGCGCTTCTACGACCCGACCTCGGGCCGTGTGCTCATCGACGGCGTCGACGCGCGCGACTGGCCGCTGGCCACGCTGCGCTCGCAGGTGTGCATCGTCGCGCAGGACACGTTCCTGTTCTCCGACACGATCAGGGGCAACATCGGCTTCGGCGCCAATCGCCTTGAAAACGACGGCGACGGACGCCCGCGCACCGGATCCGGCGACGGTGCCGACGACGAGTTCATCCGTCGCATGGCGCAGATCGCCGGCGCCGACGGCTTCATCCGCTCGCTGCCCGACGGCTACGGCACGATCGTGGGCGAGCGCGGCGTCGGCCTGTCCGGCGGCCAGAAGCAGCGTCTGAGTCTGGCGCGTGCGCTGGCCGACGATCCGTCGATCCTCATCATGGACGACACGACCTCGGCCGTCGACATGGAGACCGAGGCGGAGATCCAGCGTCATCTGCGCGAGATGGACGGCGACAAGACGATCGTCACCATCGCGCATCGCATCTCGTCGGTGAAGGACTCCGACCTGATTCTCGTGCTCGAGCGCGGGCGGATCGTCGAGCGCGGCACGCACGCCGAGCTCGTGGCCGCGCACGGGCGCTACTGGAGCATCTACTCGAAGCAGCTCGGCGCCCAGTCCGGCGCCGCGCAGGGGTTCTAAAAGGGACTTAGGTTACCATGGCACAACGTAATACGTTCCGCGAGGATGAGGAACTCGAGGAAACCATCAACCTGCGCGACATCGCGCGCGTGGGCAAGTATCTCAAACCGTATCTGCCGCGTGTGGTGCGCATTCTGGCGGTCGTCATCTCGATGAGCTGCATCGTCGTGAGCGTGCCGTACCTGACCAAGATCATGATCGACGAGGCGATCCCGAACAAGGATCTGACCAAGCTGGGGCTGCTCGCCGGCGCGCTGGCGTGCCTGATCGTGCTCTACGAGCTGGCGCTGCGTTATCGCACCGTGTCGATCACGCGCGTCGGCCAGATGATGTTGAAGGACATGCGCCGCGATCTGTTCACGCACATCCAGACGCTGCCGTTCAGCTACTTCGACTCGCGTCCGCACGGCAAGATCCTGATCCGCGTGGTCAACTACGTGAACACCCTGTCGGACACGCTCTCGTCGGGTCTGATCAGCGTGTTCGCCGACGTGTTCACGTTCTTCGTCACGCTGATCGTGATGTTCGTCATCGACTGGCAGCTGGCGCTGTGGAGCCTCGTGCTCTTCCCGGTGCTGATCCTGTGGGTGCGCGTGCTGCAGCATTTCCAGCGCAAGGCGTATCAGAAGCTGTCGAACAAGCAGAGCAACCTGAACGCGTTCATCCACGAGTCGATCGCCGGCGTCAAGACCACGCAGACGTTCGCGCGCGAGAAGACCCAGTTCATGACGTTCCAGCAGCAGCAGGACGACGTGCGTACCGCGTGGATGGCGGCCAAGCACATCGAGTTCCTCATGTGGCCGGGCGTGCAGACGATCTCCGTGATGACGATCTCGTTCATCTACTTCGTCGGCATCACGGGCTTCGGAGGCGTGGACGTGACCACCGGCATGCTGATCGCGTTCGTCGGCTACGCGAACAACTTCTGGAACCCGGTCATCAACATCGGCAACTTCTACAACCAGCTGGTCACCTGCTCGGCGTACCTCGAGCGCATCTTCGAGACGCTCGACGTGGTCCCCGAGATCGAGGACAGGCCGGGCGCGCGCGATCTGCCGCAGATCGCCGGCCGCGTAGACTTCAACGACGTCGTCTTCCGCTACGAGGAGGGCGGGCGCAACATCCTCAATCTGGTCGACTTCCACGTCGAGCCGGGGCGCACGATCGCGCTCGTCGGTCCGACCGGCGCCGGCAAGACCACGATCGTGAGCCTGCTGTCGCGCTTCTATGACGTGTCCGAGGGATCGGTCGAGATCGACGGCCACGACGTGCGCGACGTGACGCTCGCCTCGCTGCGCCGGCAGATGGGCGTGATGCTGCAGGATACGTTCATCTTCTCCGGCAACGTGCGCGAGAACATCCGCTACGGACGGCTCGACGCGACGGACGAACAGATCGAGGCGGCGGCCCGCGCCGTGCATGCGCACGAGTTCATCATGGAGCTGCCCGACGGCTATGACACGGTGGTCGAGGAGCGCGGTTCGACGCTGTCGGCCGGCCAGAGGCAGCTCATCGCGTTCGCGCGCGTGCTGCTCGCCGACCCGCGCATCCTGATCCTCGACGAGGCGACCTCGAACATCGACACGCGTACCGAGGAGGCGCTGCAGGCGGGTCTGCGGCACCTGCTCAAGGGGCGCACGTCGTTCATCATCGCTCACCGTCTGTCGACGATCGAGAACGCGGACGAGATCTTCTACATCGACCACGGCCGGATCGTCGAGCACGGTTCGCACGCCGAGCTGCTGGCCGCGCGCGGCGCGTACTGGCGCCTCTACGAGTCGCAGTACGCGGCGATTCGCGCGTAGGGTGCGCGGGATCCGGGGGATCCGAGGGACTCAGCGTCGATTTCGTGTGTATTTGCGTTGAGTCCCGCGGATTCGTGGGACTCAGCGCGACTTCCCGCGATTTGCGCGTTGAGTCCCACTGGATCCCACCGAGTCCCGCGGCAGGCGCCGTTGTTCGCGCTCCGCGTGTCATGGATAAAAGTAGGTTAACGTTAAACATAAATGATGTGAGCGGTAACAAACCGCATCCGCCTACTGCGATCCTGTGGCGTCGTGCCGTGGGGTCGCTGGTCGGCGCGGTCCCCACGCACATGCGATTTTCATGGATGTCAAAGGAGCATACGAACATGACCGATTCCGCAACGACGCCCGAAGCCGTGCGCCACAGCACGCCGCTCAAGCTCAGGGACGTGACCGTCACCGACGCGTTCTGGCACGCCGAGCAGGAGCTCGTGCGCACGGCGGTGCTGCCGTTCCAGTGGAACGCCCTGAACGACAACGTGCCGGGCGCGGCCCCCAGCTACTGCATGCACAACTTCAAGGCCGCGGCCGCGCAGAACGCGCGCAAGGACACGGAAGGCAAGCAGTTCGTGCCGCCGGCCTACTCCTACCGCGGTTTCGAGTCCAAGCCGGAGGACCCGGCCCGCCCCGATCCGGACAAGTTCTACGGATTCGTGTTCCAGGACACCGACTTCTCCAAGTGGGTGGAGGCGGTCGGCTACAGCCTCGCGCATCACCCGGACGCCGAACTCGAGGCCACCGCCGACAAGGCGATCGACATCGTGTGCGCCGCCCAGCTCGACAACGGCTACCTCGACACCTACTACATCCTCAACGGCATGGACCGCGCGTTCCACAACCTGCGCTGGCACCACGAGCTGTACTGCCTCGGCCACCTCATCGAAGGCGCGATCGCCTACTACGAGGGCACCGGCAAGGACAAGCTGCTCAAGGCCGCCGAGCGCTTCGCCGACTACACCGCCGAATACTTCGGCCCGAACGAGGGCCAGTGCAAGGGCTACCCGGGCCACGAGATCGCCGAGATGGCGCTCGCCCGCCTCGCCGGAGTCACCGGCGATCGCAAGTACCTGGACCTCGCGAAGTTCTTCATCGACGAGCGCGGCACCGAGCCCAACTACTTCCGCTACGAGGGCGAGCGCGACAAGAAGGACGGCAGCGCCGACACCGACTGGCGGTTCGACTATCCGTACGCGCAGGCCCACGAGCCGGTGCGCGAGCAGACCGAGGCGGTCGGCCACGCGGTGCGCGCCGGATACCTGTACTCCGGCATGGCGGCCGTAGCGCGCATGACCGACGACTCGACGCTCGCCAAGGCGTGCGAGAACCTGTGGCGCAACATCGTCGACAAGAAGCTGTACGTGACCGGCGGCATCGGCGGCACGCGCGAGGGCGAGGCGTTCTCCTACAACTACGACCTGCCGAACGACTCCGCATACTCCGAATCCTGCGCGGCGATCTCGCTCGCGTTCTTCGCCCGTCGCATGCTCGAACTCGACCCGAAGGCCGAGTACGCGGACGTGATGGAGCTTGCCCTGTACAACACCACGCTCGCGGGCATGGCCCTCGACGGCAAGAGCTTCTTCTACGTGAATCCGCTGGAGGTCAACCCGTACGCCTGCCACAAGGATCGCAGACTCGGCCACGTCAAGCCGGTGCGCCAGAAGTGGTTCGGCTGCGCCTGCTGCCCGCCGAACATCGCCCGCATCGTCGAATCGGTGCAGGAGTATGCGTACACGGTCTCCGACGACGCGTCCACGCTGTACACGCACCTGTACATGGGCGGTGAGGCGAAGGCCGAGCTCGGCGGAGTGCCGGTGCGGCTGAGCGTCGACGCCGACCTGCCGTGGCACGGCGACGGCTCGGTGGTCGTGCACCTCGGCGAGGACTCGGACGGCGTGTCCGGCCGATTCACGCTCGCCTTCCGTCTGCCCGGCTGGGCCGGCGCGCAGGAGGCGACCGCCGCCGCGATCTCGGCGACCGGCGAATCGCCCGAAGCCGACGGATCGCCCCGCATCACGCGCGACGTGCGCGACGGCTACCTGTACCTCACCGGCGAATGGCGCGACGGCGACATCGTCTCCTTCGACTTCCTGATGCCGGTGCGCATGCTCAAGGCCAACCCGCTCGTGCGCGAGGACGTGGGCAAGGTCGCGTTCACGCGCGGTCCGATCACGTTCTGCGCCGAGGAGCGCGACAACGGCGCGAACCTGCACCTGCTGCACGCCGACGTGGACGCGATCCTCGCCGATCCTGGCTCTATCAAGGTCGAGGACTTCGACTTCCAGTCCGGCGCCGAGGGCATCGACGATCAGGGCCAGGGCGAGGTCGATCAGGTGACCCGTCACATGGTCAGGCTCGAAGTGCCCGCATGGCGCGAGGTCGTGCCCGCGGCGGTCGCCGACGCTCCGGCGGGCGATTCCGCGGACGCGCCCGCGTTCTCCCCGCTGTACGCGCAGTACGCGCCGGCCGAACGCGAGTCCGTCACCGCGACCCTCATCCCGTACTTCGCATGGGCCAACCGCGGCGAAAACGAGATGACCGTCTTCCTGCACGACTGATCGCTCGACTCCATTCCGACTAGACTGACCCGTATGACCGATGATCAGCAGAGTCAGACGAACGGCGGCGGAGCGCTGAGCGACGAGCAGCAAAGCTCGATCGCGGCGCTCGCCGCCGAGAACACCTATGTGAAGCAGTCGAAGTGGACGACGTTGCGTGAACTGCCGGCCGCCGACAAGTGGCCGTTCTTCGTGCAGCATTTCCTCGTCGGCACGATCGCGGTGGTGGTGGCGATCGCATTCGTCGTCTCGCTGGCGGTCACGTGGCTCACTAGGCCGCCGCAGACGGAACTGTCTGTCGCCGGCATCGGCATGGGGGAGTACTCCGCCCAGCTGGACGAGCTCAGGACCGGATTCGTCAAGGCGGAGAAGATCGACGACGACCGTCTGATCGACATCGACGGGTCGTTCACGCTCGCGGTGCAGGGCGGTTCGGGCACCGCCTCTCCGACCGGCTCGTCGAACGGCTCGACCAACTCGTACACGGACGACTCCTCGAAACTCATGACGATGGTCTCCGCCGGCGACGTCAACATGATCATCGCCGACAAGGCCACGTTCGCCGAACTCGTGCATCGCGGGCTGATCGGCAAGGTCTCCGACGTCGAGAAGGGCGATGCCGCGCTCGGCAAGCTGGCCGACGCCGGCGCGCTGGTCGACAAGAAGGGCGAGCCGATCGCGGGTGCGTCCTCTTCGGATGACGCCGCCGCGGCCGGCAAGGCGTACGGCCTTGCCTTGTCCAAGTCCGCCACATGGTCCGGTGCTGGTGTCGCAGGCGTCAAGGGCTTGCCCGACGACGCCGTCATCGGCTTCTCCAACGTGGTCGACGCCACCCACGCCTCCCGCGCCCGCGACTTCGTCACCTACCTCCGTTTCGAGTGACGGGCTGCACATGAGCAACAAGGGAAGGGTCACTGGCGGCAGGACGACGCTGCGGGACGTGGCGGCGGCGGCCGGCGTCTCCCCGATGACCGCGTCGAACGCACTGCACGGCAAGCCCGGCGTCAGGGAATCGACCCGGACCAAGGTGCTCGCCACCGCCGAGAGACTCGGCTACCGCATCAACCTGACGGCGAGCATGCTCAAATCGGGGCGCAGCAACATCATCCACATCATCGTCAACGCGTTCGACGCGCCGTTCTACTCGAAATTCGTGCAGTCGCTGACCGTCGCGACCGCCGAACGCGGGCTCACGCCGTTCGTCGAACAGACGCACTATTCGCCGGCCGAGGGACAGCGGGCACTCGCCTCCAACCCGTTCTCCGGGCAGCTGTTCGACGGGGAGATCATCAACGCGGCAGGCCTGGACGCGCCCGGGCTCGAATCGACGGGACTCGGTGCAGGCGCATCGCATCACGGTCGTCCGATCGTGCTCATCGAGGGCTGCGAGGAGACGCCCAGCGTCGACTCGGTGAACTTCCCCAACGAGGACGGTGCGCGCGCCGCCATACGCCATTTGATCGATCGCGGATGCCGGCGCATCGCCATCGCCGTGGGATGCGGGTACCTGTCTCGCGCGGATCTGACGCATGCCGAGGATCCGCAGCAGCTGCGACTGCGCGGAGCCGGCGCCGCGCTGCTCGACGCCGGACTGCCATGCGACGAGACGACAGTGTTCACCGCCTACAACGCCGCGACCGGCATCGAGGCGGGCCACGCCATCGCCGATGCGTCCGATTCGTCCGACTCATCTCAGGTGTTCGACGGCGTGTTCGCGGCCACCGACTATGCGGCGTTCGGCGTGCTGCGCGGTCTCGCCGATCGCGGGGTGCGCGTGCCTGACGACGTGAAGGTCATCGGCTTCGACGGCGTCACGGCCGGCGCGTACTGCGTGCCGACCCTGAGCACCATCCAGGTCGATTTCGACCAGCTCTCCCGGTTCGCCCTCGACATGATCGCCCGCCGTATCGAGGAACGCGGCGATTCGTCCACGCCCGCCGCGCCCCCGGAACGCGTCACCGTAGGCTACACGCTCGTCGCCCGCGAATCCACGGAGGTGTAGAGCGAGAAGCGATGCTCGCCGGTCTCCAGTGTGGTTCCGGCGGTGACGGCCTCATGCGTATCCTCATCGACGGTGCCGCCATCAAGCTCGCCAAGGCCGGGATCGAGGATCGCGCGCACACCCTCCGGCACGGTCACGACGAGGCTGCCAGCGTGCGGAGTCGGTGCCGGGGCCGACGGCGCGTGCGGGGCGATCGGTCCATCTGTCATGAGGTTCCCTTTCCGCTTCGGCCGTCAGTGGCCGTTGCAGAGACCTAGGTGTATGTAACGATACATATTGTACTGCGCAATCAGCAAAAGAGATAGTGAAGAAATGCCGTGTTGCATGTGGTTATGACTTCAATTACGATATGTATCGGTACATATAACAATGCTGTTCGTATACATATCAATGACTGGGATCCATGGATGGTCGGGACCCGTGGCGAACGGCGATGGAACGAAAGCGAGAGACATATGTCCGAGAACGCGTCAGCGTCCGCCGCATCCATCGATCGCATCCTGTTCGGATGCGCCTACTACGACGAATACATGCCCTACGACCGTCTCGACAGGGACATCGAGATGATGAAGGCCGCGCACATCAACGTCGTGCGCATCGCCGAATCGACCTGGTCCACCGAGGAACCGCAGCCGGGCGAATTCGACTTCCACCACGTCGACCGCGTGCTCGACGCCACCGAGCGCGCCGACATCAAGGTGATCATCGGCACGCCCACCTACGCCGTGCCTTCGTGGCTCGTCCGCCTCGACCCCACCGTGCTCGCCGACACCCCGAACGGCCACCGCGGCTACGGTCCGCGCCAGATCATGGACATCACCAACGCCACGTACCGATACTACGGCGAGCGCATCATCCGCCGGCTCGTCGCCCACGTCGCCGATCGCCCGAACGTCATCGGCTATCAGGTCGACAACGAAACCAAGTACTACGACGTCGTCTCGCCGAACGTGCGCCAGATGTTCGTGCGTCACGTGCGCGAGCTGTTCGACGGCGATCTCGACGCGCTCAACCGCGCGTGGGGACTCGACTACTGGTCGAACCGCATCGACGCGTGGGAGGACTTCCCCGACCCGACCAACTCGATCAACGGGTCGATGCGCGGCGAGTTCGACGCGTTCCGCCGTGGGCTCGTCAGCGAATACCTTGCCTGGCAGGCGTCGATCGTACGCGAATACGCGCGCTACGACCAGTTCGTCACCCAGAACTTCGACTTCGGCTGGAAGGGCGGATCGTACGGCGTGCAGCCGGCCGTCGACCACTTCGAGGCGGCCCGCGCGCTCGACATCGCCGGCGCCGACGTGTACTTCCCGACGCAGGACGAGCTCGACGGGCGGCGCATCGCGTTCGCCGGCGACCTGACCCGCGGACTCAAGGGCGGACGCAACTATCTGACGCTCGAAACCGAGGCGCAGGGCAACATGGGCTGGCTGCCGTACCCCGGCCAGCTGCGATTGCAGGCGTACGGCAACCTCGCCTCAGGCTCCGATTCGGTCATGTACTGGCATTGGCATTCGATCCACAACTCGTGGGAGACGTACTGGAAGGGCATTCTCTCGCACGATTTCGAGCCCGGTCGCACGTATCGCGACGTCGCGGCGATCGGCGCCGAACTCGAGGCGCACGGCGATCGGCTGCTGCATCTGACGAAGCGCAATCGTGCGGCCGTGATCGTGAGCAATCGGTCGCTCACCGCGCTCGAGCAGTTCTCGCTGGAAGGCGGATTCCGCCGCGGCGGATCCCAGACCGATTACAACGACGTGGTGCGATGGATGTACGACGCGCTCTACGAGCTCAACATCGAATGCGACGTGATCGACGGCGACCGGCTGGGGGAGAGCGGCGTCACCTCCAGCGGACGGGCGCTGAACGAATACGACCTCGTGCTGGTCCCGGCCATGTACTGCGCGTCCGATGCCGCGCTGGAGGCGCTGCGCGCGTACGTCGACGGCGGCGGTCATCTGGTCGCCTCGTTCAAGTCGTTCTTCGCCGACCCGCAGATGAAGGTGCGGTGTGATCGCCAGCCGCACGCCATGACCGACGTGTTCGGCATGTGGTACAACGAATTCACTCCGCCGCACAACGTGGGCCTCGACTTCGCGCAGGCGGCAGCCTCTTACGTCGACGCTGACGCTGAATCCCAAGTGTTCATGGAACTGCTCATGCCCGTGTCCGCAGACGCGTCCGCAGGCACCGAGATCCTCGCGCGCTACCGTCACCCCGCATGGGGCGACTACGCTGCGATCACGCGTCACATGTTCGGAGGCAACGGCGGCTGGGCGGAATACATCGGCACGATGACCTCGCCCGAGGTCATGCGCGGCCTCATCGATGAGGCGGCCGACGCTGCCGGACTGACCGGCGCCGACGACTGGCCACGCGCGCTCGCCGGCACGGTTGACGTGCGCCGCGGCGTCAACGCCACAGGCGAACGCATCGACTACTTCCTCAACTACTCCGCCGACCCGGTGACGTTCACCCTGCCCGTATCCGGCGAGGACGTATTGTCCGGAGACGCCCATTCCGCCGGATCGCAGGTCACTCTGGCTCCCTGGGATCTCCTCATCCTCGCCGAGTCGTGAAGATGAGGTCGACCTCTAGCATCTCGCGCCGTTAATTCGTTTGTCCCACTCTCGGCTCCCTCCTTGTCGGGGGAGCTGGCGATGGCGAAGCCGAGTCTAGATACTCGGTTGCGCCGCCGCAGACCGACTCGATTGCGTTGCCTGGCTGTGCGCCTTAGCCGTGTTGCTCGGCTGTGTGCCACTCAACGCAATTTTCGGCGATTTTGGCGTTGAGTGGCACGACGATGCGTCATCACCGCCTTGCCGTCTTTTTGACATGTTGTCAAAAGGGCCATTTTCCAACGATTCTGCGATAGTCGATATTGCAAGGGCTGTCCCTGCCGACGATGTGTCTGCCACTCAACGCGAAAAATCACCAAAAACGCGTTGAGTGGCGCGGTTTTCTGCCACTCGGCGAACACCAAACGATTGACATGCGCTGAGTGGCAGACTCGTCACGCTGCCATCCCCGATCCGCCCCGATCACCGTATCGGATCCTACGGGATCGGATGTTTTTCGCAACCTCGCAACCCCCAATAACGTTGGATCCTACGGGATCGAACGTAATGGAACGAGAAATGGGGGTTCTCGTAGTGGATCCTATAGGATCGGACGCAATGTGCCTAGACCGGGGCTAGACACTCAGGTCTGATTTGTTTAGCGAGCGGATAGTTGAAGTCGGTCGTTAGCCGATGACGATGCGGAAGGTGATCGGGGCGTCGCCCGGGACGGCAGGCGCGTGGACCTCGAGCGCGTGCTCGTCACGCGTCCACTTCAGGCCCTCGCCCTCGCCATCGCCATCGGTCGGCCCGCCCAGCAGGTCGATGCGGCTGATGAAGCCGTGGAAGTCCGCGTTGTGTGCGGCATCGCCCTTCCTGAGCCGTTCGAACCGGTACACGCCGTCGTCCGACGGGCGCATGACGATGGCGTACAGGTTGCCGCCGTTGACCGTGTAGCGTACGTCGCGCGAGGTGAAACCCTTCTTCGTGCCGTCCGTGAACTGGCCTTCGACGATCTGCGTGGGGCCTTCGCCGAAGCGCTTCCACGGCTTCGACCCGTAGATCGCCTCGCCGTTGGCCTTGAGCCAGTCGCCGATCGCGGTCAGCACCGCGCGATCCTCGTCGCCGATCGTGCCGTCCGGCTTCGGGCCGACGTTGAGCAGCAGATTGCCGTTCTTGCTGATGATGTCGACCATGTCCTGCAGGATCTCGCCGGCCGGACGGTAGCGGTTGTTCTCGGTGTAGCCCCACGAGTTCAGTGCGATCGCCGTGTCCGTCTGCCAGTGGTACGGCTTGGCCTCGGCGAGCTGGCCTCGTTCGACGTCCGGCACGGCGGTGCCGAACATCATCGAATCCTGCTTGTAGCAGACCGTGACCTCCTCGCCCCATTCGTCGGCGCGGTCGTAGTAGTAGGCGACGAATCGCCTGAGATACGGCTGGACCGCCTCATGCAGGATCCACCAGTCGAAGTACAGCACCTTCGGGCGGTAGCGGTCCACGATCTCGCAGCAACGCAGCAGCCAGTCATCGAGGTACTCGTGGGTGGGCTCGGGCTTGCTGTGCTGGTCCCAGTGATCCGGTTCGGGCATGGCCGGCCAGTAGAAGTCGCCGCGTTTGAGCGGCTCGTGGATGTCGCTGTCGAAATCCTTGCCGTGCCCCATGAAGAACCAGTGCTCGACGCGATGCGAGGAGGCGCCGTTGACGAGCCCGCGGCGGTGGAACGCCTTGGTCAGCTCGCCGAGCACGTCGCGCTTCGGCCCCATCTCGGCCGCGTTCCAGTGCGACAGGCGACTGGCGTACATCTGGAATCCGTCGTGATGCTCGGCGACGGGCACGACGTACCGGGCTCCGGCGTGCGCGAACAGGTCCGCCCACGCGTCCGGATCGAATCGTTCGGCCTTGAACATGGGGATGAAGTCCTTGTATCCGAAGTCCTTCTGCGGACCATAGGTCTTCACGTGATGCTCGAATTCGGGCGATCCCTGGACGTACATGTTGCGCGAGTACCATTCGCTGCCGAACGCCGGCACCGAGTACACGCCCCAGTGGATGAAGATGCCGAACTTGGCCTCCTCGAACCATCGCGGCGTGCGATGCTGCTGCAGCGACTCCCAATCCGGTTTGAACCGCCCTCGTTCGATCACCTCGTCGATCGCCGCGAGATCGCGTCGCATATCCTCATCGGTCTCCATCGTCCCGTTCCTTTCACTGTGCCGTGCGGCCTTCCGCACGCGTCGTACGTCGGTACGCTGTCCACGATACGACGGCCGGGCACACTACACGACGACATGAGGCGGCGTGAGGTTGTGGTGCGTCGCCGTTTGCGGGACACTGGGAATACACAGGGAAGTGGGGGCGATGGTGCGTGATTCAGGACAGGTTCCATTCGATATGACGCCGGTCGAGGAGCCGGATCTCGCCCGATACCATATCGGCGGATTGACCAAGCCGGCCGAGTGCTCGGAGGATCTGGTGCTGCCGGGGCGGTCGCGTGCCGACGAGCAGACGCTGCGCGATGATATCGCCCGATTGCGGACCAGTCTGAATGAAGCCGTTCAGGCCGAGCAGGCAGCGAGCCAGACCGAGGAGGCCGATCGGTCCGTCGAACAGCAGAACGTCGAGGAGGAAGAGGAGGACTCCACAGGTCAGGCCGGCATCCTCAGCAGGATGGGCTATATGAAAATAGAGGCTTCCTTGTTGTTGGATGGCGATTCATTGCATCCGGCTCCGAACACCCCGGCAAGGGCCCGGTTGCAGGCTGCATACGACAAAGCCGTAGCGGCGGGCAAGACCGGCGAGCGGGATGTGGTGTTCATCGAGGAGCTTGAGAACGCCTATGTCGCGTATTTCGGCGATCGTTATCCGGGCAAGCAGCCGACGCTACGGAAATGGGATTGAGTCCTCCGTCTCAGCGGCCCGCGGGGGACTCAGCGCGGTCAAGGCCGATTCCGGCGTTGAGTCCCGCGAATCTGTGGGACTCAACACGAATCCCCACGTTTTTCACGCTGAGTCCCCCGCGAGTCAGGCGGACAAGGCGAACAGGAGGCGCGACAGGGACGGGCAGCTCAAGGAACTCTTGCGTTGGTATGCGCCATCGTCCACGACGTACGGATGCTGCCGCTCAGCGGATGCGGACGTAACGCGTGGCGCGTCCGGAACCGATCTTGCGGATGGTGCCGTCGTTCTGCAACGTCTTGAGTGCGCGTTCGATGGTGGTCAGGCTGATGTCCGGCAGCTTGGCGTGGACGTCGGCCTTGGATATCGGCACAAGTGTGTCGTTGAACAGAGAGGCGATGCGCTGCGCTTTGGTCGCCCGTTCGCGGGTCGTCACGGTGCCGTCACCGCTCGGGCCTGTCTCTCCGACTACGTATCCGATGCGGTCGTCGAAGTCCCTGTACGCGGTGAGGATCATGCCGAGCAGGTAGTTCGTGAACGGCTCGTAGTCGTTCTCTCCCTCGTTCCATCCGACGGTGCTCGCCGCCAGGGCGTCGTAGTAGGTGTCCTTGCTGCCTTCGATGAGATGTTCGATGCTCACGTATTTGCCCACTTGGTAGTCGTTGCGGTAGAGCAGCAGCAGTGTCAGCAGTCGACTCATGCGCCCGTTGCCGTCGTTGAATGGGTGGATGCAGGTGAAGTCGAGTGTGAACATGGCGATGGTGAGCAGAGGATCGGTATGCCCATCCTGAATCGCCTCCGCGTATGCGTTGCAGATGCGCCCCACCAGTTCCGGCGTGGCCAGTGCCGATGGCGGGGCGAAACGTACGCGCCGATTGCTGTCGGTGTCCCGCTCGATGATGACGTTGTCGCTGTCCTTGAAGCGTCCGCCGAAGGTCAGCGGCGTGTGGCGGAACAGATCCCGATGCAGTTGGAGTATGACGTTGGGCGTGGGCGGGATGTAATCGTGGCTTTCGTGGATGATGGCGAGCACGTCGCGATATCCGGCGATCTCCTCTTCGGCGCGATTGCGCGGGGTGGCCTTTTCGGCGACCAATGCGTTGAGTCGTTTGTCACTGGTCGCGATGCCCTCGATGCGATTCGAGGCGTCGGTGCTTTGAATGCGCGCGATGTTCGTCAGCGTGGTGAGTACGTCCGGCCGGATGCCGGTTCTGGCGTTCTGCCGTCCTCGTTCCTCGTGGATGGCGGTGAGTAGGCTCGTCGTGCGTGTGGTGAGCAGCCCGCCCGCCGAGGCGATGTAATCGAAGTCCCGCATGCGGCGCCTTCCTTCTGCATCATCGGCTTTATCTGCATCATGTTTTCTGCATCATATGATACCAAAATGATGCAGAAAACAGGGGGGCGAAAATCGAGAAGGACAAGACTGATCCCGTCCGTATCCCACCGTATCCCGCTGGGGAAGGTCAACTTCTTGCGGGAATCGGACACTGACCGTGCGCTGGGCGTCTGATCCCTGATAATAGAGGGCGATTTCCGGCGAGAAACGGACCCTAACAACGCGAATCGCGTCCGATGCCCGCGAGGAGTTCGGTTGCTCTATCGGCTAACGGACGCCGGGATGCCGGGATGCCGGAGCGTGCGACTTACCGCGGGCGATGCAGAACCTCGATGGTCATGGTGCCAAGTGTGGTTCGAAGAGGTCTCTCCGCACGCTGACCGTTGATTTTGTGAGTATCGAGGTCTTTGTAACTGTTGATTTTGTGATTTTAGACTAGACTGTAACCGTTGAGTTCCTTTGGGCGATGGGTGAGGAGCCATTGTCCCGTGCGATCGCGGATTCGTATGCGCGGCTGCGGCCGCTGCCGGATTCCCTGCATCGCAAGGCGATGCGTTTGTTCCGGGAATACATGCTTGTTGGAGGCATGCCCCAGGCGGTCGAGACGTATATCCGTACTCGTGACTTTCACCGAGTGGATGAAGTCAAACGGGACATTCTGAAGCTATATCGCGACGATATCGCCAAGCATGCCGGTTCGGCCCGACGTCGTGTCACGCTGTTGTTTGATGGGCTGGTTTCGCAGCTGTCGCAGCATGAGAAGAAATACCGTGTGTCGTCGTTGGAGCCTAACGCGCGGATGCGTGAATACGATGAGGCGTTCTTCTGGCTTGCCGATGCGTGTGTCGTCAATGATTGCGTCAACTCGACTGATCCGACTGTAGGCTTGAGCGCCTATGCGGATCGGGCGACGATCAAATGCTACATGGTGGATACCGGGCTGCTGGTCACTCAGGCGCTCGCCGATTCGAACGTCACCGAGGATGACATCTATCGGGATGTCCTGTTGGGGAAAATCTCCATCAACGAGGGAATGCTGACCGAGAACGTCGTGGCGCAGCTCCTTCATTCCAGTGGACATGCCCTGTACTTCTATTCTCGCAATGACCGTGATGACGCCTCGAGGACCATGGAAATCGACTTCCTGATCGTTTCCCGTTACCCGAATGCGGCGATGAAGCCGCGCGTCAGTCCGATTGAGGTCAAATCGAGCAACCGATACCGTACGTCGTCCCTTGACAAGTTCAAGGAACGGTTTTCCGGGCGTGTGGGGCTGGAGTACGTGCTCCACCCAAAGCCATTGGAAGTCAGAGGTGACAGGCGCTATCTGCCGTTGTATATGGCGGGATTGCTGTGACGGTGCCTCGCTCACCGCACGGCGGTGGATTCGCGTTCGATGAGGGTGAATCCGACGGTCGTGGTGGTGGGCGTGGGGCGATCGTCGTCGTCTGCGTCGATCTGCTGTCGCAGGTTCATCACGGCGAGCGCGGCGAGCTGATCCATGTCCACGCTGATCGTGGAGACCGAGGGTACGGTGAACGCGCCGACGCCCACGCCGTCGAAGCCGATGACCTTGACGTCCTCCGGCACGCGCAGGCCCACGTCGGCGAGTCCGCGGATGGTGCCGATGGCCGTCGAGTCGTTGAGGCAGAACAGGCCGTCGAACGGCAGCCCGTCGCGGCCGCGCGAGCTGATGGTCTCGCGGGCGTACTCCTCGTTCATGCCCTTGAGCGGGATGACGATCGACTCGTCGTACGGCAGTCCCAGGTTGATCAGCGCCGACTTCGCGCCAAGCAGGCGCAGCTTGCGCGGGGTGAGCGTGGTGAGCAGGTCGTCGTTGTCCATGAACGGCGGGCCGACGATGCCGATGTGCGTGCAGCCGCGCGACGCGAGGTGCTGGATCGCCGCCCGCGCGCCGGACTCGTTGGGGAACATGACGCTGGAGACCAGCATCTTCCTTTCGACGGTGTCGATGAACAGCGCCGGCCGCCCGTGCTTGATCGAGTCGACGAGCTCGCCGGTCAGGCCGGAGGCGTGGATGATGACGCCGTCGGCCAGCGTGCCGGAGAACAGCGAGTTCGACAGGGCCGTGGCCGCGCTTTCCGGCAGGTACTTGGTCTGCTGGAGGAACGGCACCATGCCGTGCGAGACGACCGCGTTGGACAGCGCGTCGATGAGCTTCGAGTAGAACGGGACGTCGTATTCGTTGACGATGATCTGGATGATCCCGCTTCGGCCCGACTTGAGCATGCTGGCCGACGCGTTGGCGGTGTAGCCCATCTCCTTGGCGATGGCGATCACGCGCTCGCGTGTGGCCTCGCTGACGCCGGGGGCGTTGCGCATCGCCTTTGACGCGGTCATGGCCGAGACGCCTGCGGAGGCGGCGATGTCCTTGAGCGTTACGGCTGATTTCTTCATGGGGCTCCTTTGATGCTGCTTGACGAGCATACACGGTAACTCGGCGCCGGGTTACCGTTCACTATTGCTTATCGTTAATTATATTCGAGAGTTAGATGTTTGCATGTATGGCAGACGTGGGCGTGGCGCTTTGCTTGCGATGTCGTATGCGCAATGCGGACATTGGGCGTCGCGACACGCCGGTGCAAGAAAATCTTAGCGCAAAAAATATCGCTAAAACGCTGGAATTACATCGCTTTTAGCGATATTAGCAGTACTGTGAAGCGCTGCCGGCCTCGACGGCCTTGCGTGAGGGGTGTGGCGGCTTTATCATAGTTATCGTTAACCCCCACGAAGAGGTGAACCGATAACCCTGCCGGCGAGGACATACCTCTCCTTCCTGCCTTCGCCGGCAGCTTCATCGCTTAACAGTGCGCGCGGGCGCACACGAGAAAGGACTCAGGATGTCGAACAAGGGTGTGACTAAGAAACTGGTCGCCGCCGTCGCCGCCGTCGGTGCGCTGTCCATGGTGCTTGCCGGCTGCGGTTCCGACAGCAACAAGGCGCAGGTCGACGAGAACGGCAAGCCGATCATCAATGTGGCGTACAACAACGGCTCCAATCAGGACGTGACCAAGATGCCGTGGACCAAGGATCTGGAGGCCGCCTGCGACTGCACCATCAAGTGGACTCAGATCTCCGACGCCCAGGGCGCCCAGCAGAAGTCCGCGACCCTGACCGCCGGCAACCCGGCGGACGTCTCCATCCGCATGTACCACCCGCGCGACGCCCAGAAGTACCCGTTCTTCGAGGATCTGAAGCCGCATCTCGACAAGATGCCGAACGTCAAGGCGTTCTTCGAGGAGCAGCCGGACGCCGAGGGCATCGTCACCACCCCCGACGGCAAGATCTACTCGCTGCCGCGCTACCAGGGCAAGATCTACAAGGCCTCCGGCCAGCACCTGTTCATCAACAAGGCGTGGCTCGACAAGCTGGGCCTGCAGGTGCCGCAGACCTGGGACGAGCTGTTCAAGGTGATGGACGCCTTCAAGAACGACGATCCGAACGGCAACGGACAGAAGGACGAGATCCCGTACGCGATGCGTAACCTTGACATGACCGGCATCGGCTGGTGGAGCCCGTTCCTGTTCCTCAACTCCACCGGCATCGTCACCCAGTTAAACGGCTCCGCGCCCTCCGGTTCCGGCTTCTACGTCAAGGACGGCAAGGTCAAGGACTACCTGACCTCCGATGAGTACCGCCAGGTCATCGAATTCCTCCACACGATGATCGAGAAGGGCTACAGTCCGAAGGACTCCCTGACCCAGGACTCCTCCAAGTACTACGCCTCGCTGACCGGCTCCTCCGATGGCAAGACCGCCACCGTCGGCCTTGCCATCACCAACCTGCCCTCCTCGTTCGGTGACGTCGCGGACCAGTACGAGGCCATCCCGTGGCCTGCGTCCGAGCCCGGTGTGACCGCCGTCGCCGACCGCTCGCAGGAAGCTGGCGCCATCGACGACTATGGTCTGGCCGTCTCCAAGAACGCCCAGAACAAGGACGCCATCTACAAGCTGATCGACACCCTGTACAGCAAGAAGTTCTCCATCGTGCAGCGGTACGGCCAGATCGGCGACTGGATCAGCGACGACGGCAACGACACCTACACGGTCAACCAGAAGGTCTTCGAGCTCGGTGCCAACGACAAGGCCCCGATGTTCCAGGATCGTCTCGCCGGCTGGATCCCGGATTCCGTCACCATCAAGGGCGACACCGCCGCCGAGGATCTGCTCGCGGCCGACAAGGTCTACGAGGAGCAGCTCAAGAACGTCGGTGATGATGACTACTTCCCGCTCTCCATCGTGCCGAGCGACGCCGACGCCACCACGCTCTCCAACGACCGCGCCAACATCATGAACGCCGCGCTCGTGCAGGTCGCCAAGTGGATCCAGGACGGCGGCCCGAGCGACTCCGCCTGGAAGTCCTACTCCGACGGCCTGAAGGGCCTGAACCTCGACCAGGATACCCAGCTGTGGCAGAAGTGGTACGACGAGGCCAAGAAGAAGTGACCTCGCCCTATCCCGCCGGCGGTGGCTTCCAGCCGGGACGCACCGCCGGCGGGATTTTCCATGCCTGATCCCATTGATAGGAACGTGAAACTATGACACAAGCACAAGTCCAAGTCGCAGGTGACCCCACCTCGCGGACGTCCACGGCGTCAACGGGTCCCGTGGAGGTCGTCGACAACATCGCCGCCCGCAGGCACCAGCCGCTGCCCAAGCGCATCGGACGACACTTCCGCCTCTATTGGCAGCTGTGGACCTTCGTCCTGCCGGCCATGGCGTTCGTGGCCCTGTTCGCCTACGTGCCGATGTACGGCCTCGGACTGGCGTTCAAGGACTACGACCCGACCAAGGGCCTGATCGGCGGCCAGTTCGTCGGCCTCAAGTACTTCGAGATGTTCTTCCGCAGCCCGAACTTCGGTCCGGTCATCCGCAACACCATCAACATCGCGTTGCAGACCGTGGTCTTCGGCTTCATCTTCCCGATCATCCTCGCGCTGCTCATCAACCAGATCCACTCGATGAAGGTCAAGGGCTTCGTGCAGACGATCACCTACATGCCGCACTTCATCTCCACGGTGGTCATGGTCTCCCTGATCAACATCTTCCTGTCCCCGGGCACCGGCATGATCGGCCGCTTCTTCGGTGAGCAGAGCCTCTTGGCGAACCCGAACCTGTTCGCGCCGATCTACTGGATCTCCGAGGTCTGGCAGCACTGCGGCTGGAACTGCATCATCTACCTGGCGGCCCTCTCTGCGGTGGATACCTCGCTGTACGAGGCCGCGAAGATCGACGGCGCCGGCCGACTCCAGCTCATCCGCCACATCGACCTGCCGACCATCATGCCGACCTGCGTGATCATGCTGATCCTCAACATGGGCGGCATCCTCAGCGTCGGCTTCGACAAGACCTTCCTGATGCAGAACGGGCTGAACCTGCCCGGCTCCGAGGTGCTTTCCACCTTCATCTACAAGATGGGTATCCTCAACGGACAGATCTCGCTGTCCACGGCCGTGACGCTGTTCAACACGCTCATCAACTTCTTCTTCCTCGTCCTGACCAACTTCATCTCGAAGAAGGTCTCGGACACGAGCATCTTCTAAGGGCAGGTGAATCGCAATGTCTCAAGCAACCGTCAATCCCGAAGGCGCGACCGGTCTCGCGCCGAAGACCTCCGCCGATGAGGTCCCGTGGAACCCGAAGGTGCATCAGCAGCGCACGCCCGGCGACTGGGTCGTCGACATCGTGATCTGGGTCGTGCTGGCCCTGGTCGTGCTCGCGGTGCTCTATCCGATCTGGTTCGTCGTCATCGCCTCGTTCTCCGATCAGACGCTCGTCGCGTCCGGCAAGGTGACCTTCTGGCCGCTCGGCTTCAACCTCAAGGGCTATGAGATGGTCTTCGCCGACGACCGCGTGTGGCAGGGCTACTGGAACACGATCGTGTACTCGGTGGTCGGCACCGCGCTCAACGTGGCCATCACCATCCCCGCCGCGTTCGCGCTGTCCCGCCGCGAGTTCAAGCCGCGTCGTATCATCATGTTCTTCTTCACGTTCACGATGTTCTTCTCCGGCGGCATGATCCCGAACTACCTGCTGTTCCGCTCCCTCGGCCTGCTCGATTCGATGTGGGTGTTCATCCTGCCGTCCGCCGTCAACGTGTTCAATCTGATCGTCGCGCGCTCGTTCTTCGAGTCCTCGATCCCCGAGGAGCTGCACGAGGCCGCCCAGTTGGACGGCGAGAGCTATTACGGCTTCTTCTTCAAGATCGTGATCCCGCTGTCCGCCGCCATCATGGCCGTGATCATGCTGTACTACTTCGTGCAGCACTGGAACGACTTCGGCACTGGTCTTGTGTACATTCAGGACACGCACAAGCAGCCGTTGCAGAACGTGTTGCGCGACATCCTGCTGGCGAATATGTCGCAGACCGGCAGCGCCACGATGAGCGTCGGTCAGCAGCAGCTCTTCGCCGACCAGATCAAGTACGGCATCATCATCATCTCCTCCATCCCGCTCCTGATCCTCTACCCCTTCCTCCAGAAGTACTTCAACAAGGGCGTGATGATCGGCGCGGTCAAGGGCTGATCCGCAAGAAAGGCGCATTTCCATGGCAACCACACGATTGCCCCAACCGCAGGCGCCGGCCGACCCGTACGGCTACCTGCTGGTCCATTTCATCGAGGATCCGGAAGGATATGCCGAGCGCATCTACCTCGACCTTTCCGACGGCGACGACCCGGAACGCTGGATCCCGCTCAACGGCGGCCGTCCGATCCTCACGTCGGACCTCGGCACGACCGGCGTGCGCGACCCGTACCTGACACGTGACCCGAACACCGGCCGCGTCTACATCATCGCGACCGACCTGCGCGTGTTCGACGGCTCGGGCCGTGGTTCCGACTCCGGCTCCCCGTGGTACGACTTCTCGCACCACGGCAGCACGAACCTCATCATCTGGCATTCCGACGATCTGGTCCACTGGAGCGAGCCTCACACGCTCGACGTCTCCCGCCGCCCCGACGGCACGCACGCCCAGCTCGGCTGTGCGTGGGCCCCCGAGGCGCTGTGGGTGCCGGACTACTATCCGGTCGATTCCGAGGCCGCCCATACGTATGGTGATCGAGGTGCGTTCGTCCTGTACTGGTCGAGCAAGCTGTTCGCCGACGACGATCCCGAACACGGGGACGGCCACGTCTACGACCGTGTCCTGTGGGGCGCGACCCGCGACTTCACCGATGCGACGTTCACCTATGGCGGCCTGTTCATCGACCGGAATCGCCCGACCATCGACACGACGATGCTGCAGCGTGCGCTGCCCGATGGCACGATCCGCACGTATCGCGCCACCAAGGCGAACGGCGCGGACCCGGTCGGCGCCGGCATCTGGCTCGACGCGACCGACGCGCCGCGCTGGTGGGAGCCGGATACGCGCTGGACCACGATCCAGGAGGGCATCGGCGCCGACTGGGTGCCGAACCACAATCCGGCCGGCGTCGAAGGCCCGGCCCTGTTCGCCTCGCACACCGATGATCGCGTGTACCTGTACGTCGACGTGATCCCGTCGATCGGCTACCGGCCGATGGTCACGACCGATCCGGACAAGGGCTTCGACTACCTGCGTTCCGACGGTTTCTATATGGCTCCGCACACCAAGCACGGCGGTGTCCTGTCACTGTCGCGCGACGAGTACGAGCGGCTCAAGGCGGCCGACGGCGCGATCGGCTAACCGGCCGATCACCGACTTGCAGGCGGCCGGGTTGCAGCCCGGCCGCCTCGCATTATCATTCGAAATCAACGAACAGCGAGGACGATCATGGGCGAAGGGACGACGATGCAACGGTTCGCGGTCGGATACGAGTTCCTGTGCCGCATCATCATGATGCTGATGGTGTGCCAGGTGGCGTTCATCGTGCACACGGTGATGGGTCTGGTGGTCGGCGGGTTCTTCCCGTCGGTGGCCGCCCTGTACGCCACGTTCCGCACATGGCTGCTCGATGTCAAGGACCGATCCTGGACCATCAGACAGACCTGGACGACGTTCCACCGCGCGTGGAAGTCCGAACTGGCGTCCGCGAACCTGTTCGGCTGGCCGCAGACCATCGTCTGGGCGCTGCTGGTCTGGGACTACTACCTCGTCAACTGGAACGACATGGGTGTGGTCGGCTATGCGGTCTCCGGCGTGCTGCTCCTCGTCAATGTGCTGTACGGCCTGTTCGTGCTCGTCTCGTGGACGATCCGCGCGAACTTCGACGAAGGCCCGTGGTGGGTGGTGCGCACGTCCGTCTCGATGGTGATCGCCCGTCCGTGGTGCTCGTGCATGGTCGTCGCCCTGCTCGTCGCCACGGTCTGGCTGTACCACACCTGGCCGGGGCTCGGTGTCGCGCTCGGCGTCACGGCCCCGGTGTTCGCCGTGATGATGGCGATCTATTCCTACGGGCGGTTGCCCGGCATGGACATCCACGTCCTCGAACCGGTCGAGGAGCACAGAAAACGCAAGCAGAAACGGAACGATCATGAGTGAGATGAAGAATCAGAATGTGAACGATGAAGGTCGCTACGGTCGCGGAACCGATGCCGTCATCAACCTCAACGGGGCGGACCGTGTCGCGGATGTCCCGCCACGGTTGTTCGGCTCGTTCGTCGAGCATCTGGGCCGGTGCGTATACGGGGGCATCTACGAACCGGGCCATCCGAACGCCGACGAGGACGGCTTCCGCACCGACGTGCTCGACCTCGTGCGCGAGCTCGGCGTCACCTGCGTGCGCTACCCGGGCGGCAACTTCGTCTCCGGATACAAGTGGGAGGACGGCACCGGTCCGCGCGACAAGCGTCCGGTGCGGCGCGACCTCGCATGGCACTGCACCGAGACCAACGAGATCGGCATCGACGATTTCTACCGTTGGAGCGTGAAGGCCGGCACCGAGATCATGCTCGCGGTCAACATGGGCACGCGCGGGCTGGAATCGGCCCTGGAGGAGCTTGAATACGTCAACGGCGCGCCCGGCACCGAGATTGCCGACCGCCGTGTGGCCAACGGCATCCCCGAGCCGATGGGTGTGAGGATGTGGTGCATCGGCAATGAGATGGACGGCCACTGGCAGATCGGGCACATGGATCCCGACGAGTATGCGGCGGCCGCCGATCGCGTCGCCCATGCGATGAAACTCGCCGAATCGAGCCTCGAACTGGTCGCATGCGGATCCTCGCACGCGCACATGCCCACGTTCGGCGAGTGGGAGCGCAAGGTGCTTACCAAGTCGTACCGCGTCGTCGATTTCGTCTCCTGCCATGCCTACTACTACGATCACGGCCACGTCGCGCGAGACGCCGCGCAACTGCAGGATTTCCTCGCCTCGGCCGAGGACATGACCTACTTCATCGACACCGTCGTGAAGCAGGCCGACACCGCGCGGGAGGCGAATCACGGGACGCGCGACATCGCTCTGTCGTTCGACGAGTGGGGCGTATGGTACTCCGACATCAAGGATGGCGCGGGTGAAGGCGGCGCATGGCCGATCGCGCCGCACAAGCTCGAGAACATCTACTCGGCGGCCGATGCGGTCGTCGAAGGCTCCCTGATGATCACGCTGCTCAAGCACTGCGACCGCGTGCGTTCCGCATCTCGCGCGCAGCTCGTCAACGCGATCGCGCCGATCATGACGGAGCCTGACGGTCCGGCATGGAAACAGACCACGTTCTATCCGTTCGCCGAGGCCGCGAACCACGCCAAAGGCGTCGTATACGCGCCGTCGATCGATTCGCCGACCGTGGCGACGGCGACCTATGGTGAGGTCGCGGCGGTCGATGCGGTCGTCACCTGGGACGAGGAGACACGACACGGACTGCTGCTTGCGGTCAACCGCGATCTTGGCGCCGCGCACGGGGTGACGGTGTCGCTGGCCGGGTTGGGCGATGACGAGTCGGGTTCCGGGGTCACGGGAACGCCGACGGTCGTGCGTGCGCAGCTGCTGCACGACGACGATCCGTACCGCCACAACACTGCGGACGAGCCGGACACGGTTGTGCCGCAGACGCTTCGGGTCGCGGCGTCCGGGGCGGGCGGATCGCTCTCCTTCGCCTTGCCGGCCGTCTCCTGGGCGGCGGTCGAATTCACTCTGTGAAACCGCCTGTGAGTCGTGTGTCGTCCCATCCGCTGGGTGGGTGGCATACGACTGGTCATCGGTCGGGCATGCGACGGAAGGGGAATGATGACGACGAACGAGCCGTATGAGGCCTACGTGTGGGCGTACTTCACCGGCGACACCGGCAGCAGCGAGCGCGTGAGCCTCGCCGTGTCGAACGGCAACGACGCGCTCTCATGGCGGGTGCTGAACGGCGGCGAGCCGCTGTTCGTCTCGCAGTACGGCACACGCGGATTGCGTGATCCGTTCATCATGCGATTGCACGGCGATTCACTCAGCGATGCCGGCTTTGCGATCATCGCCACCGACTTGAACGTGGCGGCCCTGCACGGCGACTTCAGTAAGGCGCAGCGCGAGGGATCGCGATATCTGGAGATCTGGGAGTCGAACGATCTCGTGCATTGGGGGCAGCAGCGTCACACGCTGGTGTCCGGTCCCGAGGCCGGCAATTCGTGGGCACCCGAGGCCCACTGGGTCGAGGAGACCGGCGAATACGCGGTCTACTGGTCGTCGAACCTGTACGGTGGCGAGAACGGTGGCGAGATCTCTCCGGACCGGCGCACCCACCCCACGTACGGGCGCATGATGATCGCCACCACCAAGGACTTCCGCACGTTCTCGCGCCCGCAGGTGTGGATGGACGTGTGCCGGGGCAACGGTTCCGACGGTTTCGGCCTGATCGACGCGACCGTCGCCCGCGACGGCGATCGCTGGTACCGGTTCGTCAAGGATGAGAAGACGATGACCGTGCGCGAGGAATGGTCGCACGACCTGTTCGCGCCGGTCGTCGGAAGCCTGCCGGGGGAGTCGGGCTCCCCGTCGGACGCCACTCATGATTCGACCTCCGACTGGCACCTCGTACGCGAGGACGTCGGCGTAGGCCTTCCCAACGGCGAACACGATGAGACCACCGGCGAGCCGAAGCTCTTCACGCGTGGCGAAGGCCCGTGCGTCTTCCGTGCGAACCCGGGCGACGTGAACGGTTTCAACTGGTTCCTGTTCATCGACCAGCCCAGCTATCACGGCGGCCCGAACCACTACATCGGCTTCGCCACGCAGAACCTCGATGACCCCGATGGCTGGACGCCGGTCAGCGATAAGCTGCGCGAGGGCCTTCCGGCCAACGCTGATGGCGGCAAGCCGCGCCACGGCACGGTGATGCCGATCACCGCCGCCGAACGCGCCCGCCTTCTTGCCGCATTCGGCTGATTCGGATTCCCGCCGCAGATTGAAGGTTGCATCATGTTGCTGATCAATGACCGTAGAGCTCCCATCGACCTGGAACCCGGCTGCGTGCCAGTACTGCGTTGGCGGGATGATGATGCCGTCACCGTCGCTGCGGATCCTGCACACGGCGGCGATCCGGTCGCCTATCAGATCGTCGTCGACGAGACGCCGGCCGACGCGGTCGCCGGTCGCGGCGCGATCTGGGCGTCCTGGAATCAATCGCCGGCGTCGTCCGAGTCGTCCGACATCTGGACGGACGGCGACGCATGGGGTGGCGTCGCCCTGGACGGCCTCGACACCGGTCCTTCACGCCGCTACTGGGCCTCTCTGCGCTGGCGATACGCCGACGGCACTCACGGCGCGTGGGCCGAACCGGTCATGTTCGGCACCGGCGCGGGCCGCGCATGGCGGGCCGCCCCCATCTGGGGGCCCGACCCCGACGACCTTGGCAACGCCTCCGGCTGGGCGTTTCTGCGCGGCTCCCTTCGGCTCCCCGACAGGCCCATCCGCTGGGCCACGCTCAATGCGACCGCCGCATCGACCCATCCGGCGCGTCAGTTCGTCTATCGCATGTGGGTCAACGGCACGTTCGTCGGCGTCGGTCCGACCTTCCCGATCGGCGACGAAACCCGATACGACGGCTACGACGTCACCGGATTGCTGCGCCCCGGCGGCGACAACGCGATCGGCGTCATCGCGTACACGATGGACGATCGCCGCTTCCTCGCACAACTCGACGTGTGCTACGAGGACGGCGCGATCGAACACTACGGCACGGGCGGCGCTGCCACTGATCCTGCGACCGCCGAGAACGCCCCGCGTGCGATGGCCTGGCGCGCACTGCCCGAGCCTTGGGCCGTGTACCCGCCGTCCGCGTCAATCGGCACCCAATACTTCGAGGCGCCCGCCGAGAACCTCAATGCGGACCGCTTCCCGCGCGGCTTCAGCGGACCCGACTTCGACGATTCCGCATGGGCGCCGGTGCAGGTGCGGCCCGCGTTCGAGCGGCTGGAGGCCACTCCAACAGACAAGATGATCGCCGTGGACGTGCATCCTGCGATGCTGCGATGCGTGACCCGCGCACTTGATGCCGACGACACCGCACCGCGACTCGTCGGCGTCGTCGCGGACTTCGGTGCGGGCTACATGGGCGGCATCAGGCTGGACCTCGACCCACGTGAGCCGATCGACGTCACCATCCGATACGGCGAGACCCTGAACGTCGACGGATCGGTGCGTTATCACCTCTCCGCCGGCAACGTGTACGAGGAGCACTGGCATGTGACGCCGGGCAGCGGGCCGCTGGAAACATGGGGATTGCGCGTGTTTCGCTACGTCGAGATCGACGTCGCGCAGCCGCCCGCGCAACCCTCCTCATGGGACGTGCCCACGCCGACCGGACTTGATGAACGCGCCGCGGCGATCGGGCGCATCATGTCGCGCGGCATCGGCCCGGACGGTGCGATCAGCGCGATCGCGCTCGTCTATCCGTCGGTGGCGGAGCGTCCGAGCCCGCTCGCATACCCCGGGTCGTTCCACTCCTCCGATCCGGCGCTCGACAATATCTGGCGACTCTCCGCGCACACCATCGAAGCGTTCAACGGCAACATCTACGCCGATTCGTGGACGCGCGAACGCGCCCCGTACGAGGCCGACACGTGGATCCAGCAGCGCGCTCACCTCGCGCTCGACGCCGCCCCATCGCTCGCCGAATACACGATCGACTGGCTCGCCGCAAATCGCACCTGGCCCACCGAATGGCCGCTGTACCTGATCCTCGCCGCGCACGACGCGTGGATGTACTCCGGTTCAGCCGAGTTCGTCGGGCGACTGTACGACCGGCTCGTCGCCCTGCTGCCCGAGCGGTACGTCGACGATGAAAGCGGTTTGGTCGTCAAGGAACCCGGCGAATCAAGCCATATGGACGGCGATCTGGTCGACTGGCCGCCGTCCGAACGCGACGGCTTCGCCTTCGGCGAGGTCAACACGGTGGTCAACGCGCTCGCATCACAGGCGTACGCCGACATGGCCGAACTCGCCGGCGTTCTGGGGCGGGGGAGCGACGCATCGCGATTCGCCCGTGTCGCCGCGCGCATGCGCTCGGCCATACACGAACGGCTTTACGACGCCGATCTCGGCGCGTACCGTGACGGACTCAACAGACTCGACAGGGGTGTGCTGCAACCCATCGATCACGCCTCGTTGCATGCGTCGGCGTTCGCGCTCGCCTTCGCCGAAGTGCCGCAGTCGCGGGTCGATCGGGTTGCCGCGTTCCTGCGCGGCAGGGGCATGGCGTGCAGCGTGTACTCGGCCGCCGCGTATCTGCTCGGGCTGTATCGCAATGGATTCGGCGCCGACGCGACCGCGATGATCACGGATCCGCGCACCACGCACTCGTGGGCGTACATGCTTGTGCAGGATGCGGGCGGGGCGATGGAGGCGTGGGACATCGCGCGCAAACCCAACACGACCTACTCGCATCCGTGGGGTGCCTCGCCGGCGTTCCTGCTGTCCGAGGGGCTGATGGGCGTGCGTCCTCTCGAACCCGGCTATCGCCGCTTCGAGGTTGCGCCCCAGCCGTGGGCCGGGAAGCGTGTCGGCGGCGTGGGCGTCGTCGGCGACGCGGCTGCCGGTATGGGTGCTGTCGACTGCATTCGCGAGGCCTCCGTGGTCGTGCCCACTCCCGCGGGCGACATCAGCGTCTCGTATCGGGTGCTTGCCGGCGAATCGTCGGCATCATCGGCATGCCTTGACGGGGAATCCGCCGCGCGCGCGAATGACCAATCCGGCGCGCAGAGGCATGACGGGCTCAGGGTGCCCGAGGAGGTCGTGCACTGTGTCTCGCCTGCGCCTGTCCTCGAACTTGATCTGACCGTCCCCTCGCGCACCCGCGCGGATGTGGTCCTGCCGACCGCCAGCTACCGGGAGCTCGGCCCCGGGCATCATCATCTCATCGGCTGAAGTTGTGCCGTTGGTTGGCCAGTACTGATTGGGCGGTGCTGGTCGGCCGGTGCTGGTCGGTGTTGGTTATCGGCGTCGGTAGGCGTTGTGTCTCGTGCGTGGTGGGTTGCCGACTTGTTGTTGTAGCGCTATAATTATAGCGCTACAACAATGCAGTGCATGCGAAGAAGCGAGGTAGGCATCATGAGCGCAGCAACCGTGTCCGGCAACGCCGGCAATGGCGCCGAGGACAACGAAACCAACAAGAAGACCGCGGCCGCCGACGTCAGCGTCGAGAACTCCGGCGCGAACGCCAAGAAGTCGGACCCGGACGCCATCGCGGCGCAGATGTTCCGCGTCGACGAGTCCGGCACCGCCGTCGAATGGACCGGCGACGGCGAATACATGCGTGTCGAGGCGTGGGGCGCGGACAGCGTGCGTGTGCGCTCGCGCCTGATGAACCGCCCGCTCGACACCGACTGGGCGCTACTCAAGCCTGATCCCGCCGCTTCCGACGCCTCGGGTGCAAAGCCGACGATCACCATCGACGGCACGGGCGCGGTGCTCGTCAATGGCAACATCACCGTCCGACTCGCCATCTACGGATGGCAGCACGACCACATCCGCCTCTCCTTCGAGAACACCGCCACCGGCAAGACCCTGTTCAAGGAGGCATCCGACGGCGGCGCGCTGCGCCTCAGGGCCCGGGCTCATCGCCCGCTCGAATCCGGTGCCGAATCGCCGATCGCCTCCTTCGAGGCGCCGGCCGGCGAGCACCTCTACGGCATGGGCGAATACCAGCAGAGCGTGCTCGACCTGAAGGGCTCCACGCTCGAACTCGCGCACCGCAACTCGCAGTGCTCGGTGCCGTTCGTCATCTCCTCCGCCGGATACGGCTTCCTGTGGAACAACCCGTCGATCGGCCACGTCACGTTCGGCCTCAATCGCACCGAATGGCACGCCGACTACTGCGACCAGATCGACTACTGGGTCACCGCCGGCGACAGCCCGGCCGAAATCGAACGCCACTACGCGGACGCAACCGGCCACGCGCCGGTCATGCCCGAATGGGGCATGGGCTTCTGGCAGTGCAAGCTGCGCTACTGGAACCAGGAGCAGCTGCTCGAGGTCGCGCGCGGCTTCAAGGAGCGCAACATCCCGATCGACCTGATCGTCATCGACTTCTTCCACTGGCCGCTCATGGGCGACTTCCGCTTCGACGAGGAGTTCTGGCCGGACGCCAAGGCGATGACCGACGAACTGCACCGCATGGGCATCAAGCTCATGGTCTCCATCTGGCCGCAGATCGACCTCGAATCCGAGAACTACGACGAAATGCGCCGCCGCAACTTCCTCGCCAAGACCCGCACCGGCAAGGACGTGGGTATGTGGTGGCCGCGCGACAGCCAGTTCTTCGACGCCACCAACCCCGAGGCCCGCGCATGGGTCTGGTCCAAGATCAAGCAGAACTACACCGACCTCGGCGTCGACGCGTTCTGGCTCGACGAAGCCGAACCGGAGTGGGGCGGCGACTACGACTACGCGCACTACCTGTTCCACTTGGGACCGGTCGGCAAGGTCGGCAACATCTACCCGGCCCTGTACAACAAGACCTTCTACGACGGCCAGCTCTCCATCGGGCGCGAAGGCAACACCGTCAACCTCTCGCGCGCGGCATGGGCCGGCGCCCAGCGCTACGGCGCCCTCGTATGGTCGGGCGACGTGCACTCCACGTTCGACGACCTGAAATCGCAGATCACCTGCGCGATCCACATGGGCGCGGCCGGCATCCCGTGGTTCACCACCGACATGGGCGGCTTCGCCGGCTCCGACATCACCACGGACGAGTTCAAGGAGCTGTTCGTGCGCTGGTGCCAGTTCTCCACGTTCCTGCCCGTCATGCGCAACCACGGCGACCGCGGACCGAACAACCACCAGGTGCTCGACAATCGCGGCAACAAGATCACCCACGTGCACACCGGCGACAACAACGAGCCGTGGAGCTTCGGACCGCAAGTCGAAGCGACCATGGTCAAGTACATCAACCTGCGCGAGGCCATGCGCCCGTACACGCGCGAACTGTTCCGCGAGGCCCACGAGAACGGCCAGCCGCTCGTGCGCGGCCTGTTCTACGAGTTCCCCGGCGAGGAGGCGGCCGCCGACATCGCCGACGAGTACACGTTCGGCCCCGACCTGCTCGTCGCGCCCGTCACCGAACTCGGCGCCCGTTCGCGTGAGGTCTACCTGCCCGGCGGCGAGACGACCACATGGACGAACCTGCACGACGGCGAAACGTACGCCGGCGGGCAGACCATCGACGTCGACGCGCCGCTCGACGTGGTGCCCGTATTCGCGCGCGACGGCCGTGACCATGGTCTTGCCGGTCGCATCTGAGTCCGCCCCCGTCTCAGGTAGGTAGAATCGACAGCTATGGTCACACTGGATGATGTCGCGGCGAAGGCCGGAGTCTCGCGCATGACCGCGTCGAACGCGCTGCGCGGCAAATCGGTCGTCAAGGCGTCGACCGCGCAGCGCGTGCTCGCCGCCGCCGCCGAACTCGGCTACCGGCCGAACCTCGCCGCCCGCCAGCTGAGCTCCGGGCGCACGCACATCATCGGCCTGTCCGTGGCCGACCTCGATTTCATCTTCCCCGCCGCGCTCGCCGCCGACCTGTCCGACGAGGCGGCGCGGCGGGGCTACCAGCTCATCACCCAGCAGACGCGCATGTCGTCCGACTACGAGCGCGCGATGATGAACTCGGCCAGCGCGCAGATCTGCGACGGCACGATCGTGTGCTGGCCGAGCTCCGACCTCGATGCGATGGCCGATTTCGCCGCTACCCATCCGCTGGTCGTTCTGGACGGGCATGGCCTCGAAGGGCGTGTGGACACCGTGTTCACGCCCAATCGCGATGGCGCCCGGTCCGCGGTGACGCATCTCATCGAGCAGGGCGCGCGGCGGGTGCTGATGCTGGGCACGCGGTATCTCCCGCCGGAGGAACTCGCGCGGATGCGGGACTGCGATGGCACGCAGATCGGCAACGCGAGCTTGCGCCTGTGTGGTGCATGGGAGGCGATGAGCGAGCATGGCGGCGTTCCGTACGAGTCGGACGACGTGTATCTGTGCGGCTGGGATCGCCGATCCGGGTATGAGATGATGCGGCGGATCCTATCCGAACGCTCGCCGCGCGACTTCGACGCCGTGTTCGCGCTGACCGATTCGATCGCGATCGGCGCGCTGAAGGCCCTGACCGAAGCGGGCGTGCATGTGCCCGAGGACGTGATGGTCATCGGCTTCGACGGCGTCACGGACGGCGCATACACCAATCCGGGGCTCACCAGCGTGGCCATCGACACCAAGGAGATCGCGACGGTCTGCCTCGACCTGCTCATCGACCGCATCGAGGGTGTGCATGGCGGCGCGCATGCGGATGCCATGGATCCCCACTGTGCAGATCGACGCGTTCCGGCCTCTCGTACCCGCGTCCTTTCCTGCCGCATAGTCGCCCGAGGCAGCGCCGAGCGGCGTTAAGCGCGGAGAGACGCGGCACCTGCATTATGCGTATGTCTGTCACGTTTTTCCTTGATTTTTGGGGTGTGTTTGTCACGTTTTGCGTCACGTTTTGCGTGCTCGCGATGCCGGTCGGGAATGGCTACCGGCGGGTGGACTCGCGCTGGATGAGATGGTATCCGGCGGTGAGGCGGCGTACCGGCGCGCGTTGATCGCGCGGCAGGTTGCAGGCGTCCTCGTCAAGACGTTCGAGGAGCAGTCCGACGGCCTTGCGCGCCAGATCGGGCATGTCGGTGGCGATGGTGGTCAGCGACGGCACCGAGTAGGTGCCCTCGTTGATGCCGTCGAAGCCGATGATGGCCACGTCGTCGGGCACACGCACGCCCCGGTCGGCGAATCCTCGGATCACGCCGAGCGCCAGTGAGTCGGTCATGCAGAAGATGCCGTCGAACGGCATGCCCTCGTCGGCGATCTTTTGCGCGACCTGCCGCGCGGTTTCCGTGTTCCAATAATCGACCGGAACGAAGTCGTGTTCGTCCACGTCGATGCCGGCTTCGTCGAACGCCTGCAATGCCCCGGCGAGGCGTCTGCCGGATACGGTCGTCGACTGGCGGTCGTCGACCAGCGCGTTGTAGTCGACGCCGAATACGCCGATGCGCTTGCAACCGATGTCGATGAGGTGGTTGATGGCGGCCTTGGCGCCGTCCTCGCAGGGGGTGAAGACGCAGTCGAAGAGCGGGTCGTCGGAGATGTCGTCGAGCAGGATCAGCGGTTTGCCGCCGTACAGCGCGCTGATCTCCTCGGGGGAGATGTTGCCGGGGCTGAAGATTGTGCCGTCGCACAGCTGGCTGGTGACCTTGCGCAGGATCGAGATCTCGCGCTCTTTCGAGTTGGAGGTCTGCTGCACGATGGCCTCGAGATCGAACTTCGTGGCCTCGCGCGCCACGGCTGCGCTCATCTCGGAGGGGTAGGGCTTGTCGAGCTCGAAGATGGCCACGCCGATGACGCCGGAGCGCCCGGAGCGCAGCGACCGCGCCGAGAGGTTGGCGGTGTAGTGGAGCCGCTCGGCGGCCCGGCGCACCTTCTCGGTGGTGTCGGGGGTGATGCGTGGGTCGCCGCGCAGCGCATAGGAGGCCGTTGCCCGCGACACGCCGGCGGCCTTCGCGACATCACTCATCGTTGCCATTCTCAAACTCCCGTGTGATTCGTCGTAATCGGCTTCGTGAAGCCGTTTTCATGTTATCGCTCCCACGTCGTCTCCGCCGTGGACGAAGCCAGCGTACCTCATTGATTTGACACGATTCAACGGCCGGGTGTATAACGTAAACATCCGAATTGAATCGTGTCAAATAATCGATTCAACGACGAGATACATGGTGAAGTTGCCATCAACCGACTTCGGGCGCAGCAGCTCGGAGGCAAGGAGGAAGACATGAAGTTCAACAGGACGATCAAGACGGCGCTTGCCGCGATCGCCGCGGGCGCAATGCTGATCCCGCTGGCGGCGTGCGGAGGCAGCGCCGATTCCGGCAAGATCAAGCTCAGCTACCTGAGCTGGAACAACGAGCAGATGTCCAAGCCCTACATCGACGCGTTCGAGAAGGAAAACCCGGACATCGAGATCGACTTCAGCTACTCGCCGCCGACCCCGGAGTACATCCAGACCCTGCAGACCCGACTGGTCGGCAACCAGGCACCCGACGTCTTCGTCATCACCTCGGAGAACAAGACCGACCTGATGGACAACGGCTACGTCAAGGATCTCACCGACGAGCCGTTCATGAAGAACATCTCGCAGGCCAACAAGGACTTCGTCTCCCGTGATGGCAAGGTCTACGGCATGTCCACCAGCTCCTGGGCCTCCGGCATCGTCTACAACAAGGACCTGCTCAAGAAGGTCGGCGTCGACGAGGTCCCGGGCACATGGGACGAGTTCCTCGCGCTGTGCAAGAAGCTCAAGAACGCCGGCATCACCCCGTACCTCGAGACCGTCGCCGACGGCCTGAGCCGCATCCCGGATTCGTTCCAGGGATCGATCTTCGCCAAGGAGGGCACCGACATCACCAAGCTCGCCACCGAGAGCAAGCAGACCCCGGGCGAGAACGAGAAGGAGGCCGTCAAGGCCTGGATGAAGCTGTACGACCAGGATCTCGTCACCCGTGACACCGTCGGCATCAGCGGCGACGACATGAAGACCCAGTTCGTCAACGGCCAGGTCGCGATGATCTGCACCGGCCCGTGGGACTTCGGCACCTTCCAGGAGGCGTCCGGCCTCAACTGGGGCTACGCCCAGATGCCGGCCCTCGACAAGGACCACGAGAACTACGCGCAGGGCTCCCCGTCCCCGGGCCTCGCCATCTACTCCAAGCTCGAGGGTGACAAGCTCAAGGCCGCCGAGAAGTTCCTGACCTTCATGTCCAGCAAGACCGCGCTCGACATGGACTCCAAGAATGGCAACGCCGTGACCGTCGAAGGCTACAACTCCTCCGTCATCGACCAGTTCAAGGACGTCTACGAGAAGAACGTGCAGACCGGCAAGTACTTCCTCATGACCAACTTCTACAAGAACCCCGACGTGCTGTCCACCGCCACGCAGGCCGAGACCCAACAGCTGGTCCAGGGCCAGATCACGGTCGACCAGTGGGCCAAGAACGTCGACGAGAAGATGGCCTCCGCCCAGTGATCCCGCCGGTCCCGCCGGACCTGCGGGACCGTGCATCGAAACCGGATGACCGCATGGCCATCGAATAACTGAATAACTGAATAATCGAATAGCCGCACTTGGCGGGCGGAACTCTCCTCCCGCCCGCCAACCTTATGCTTTCCGACGATTTTCCAGTCATTTCCAATCATTCCCAACTCTTTCCCAACCAAATCTCGAATGAACAAGGAGGATGTTCATGAGCGAGTCGATCGCGGCGGTGAAGAACCTGCCGCCGCTGGATGAACGGGCGTATCGCAAGCGCCGCAGGATGAAGGGCCTGCGTGACGATCTGACGTCGTTCTGGTTTTTGCTGCCGATTCTGGCTGTGTTCGTGGTGCTGTTCCTGGTGCCGCTGGTGCAGACGCTGATGTTCTCGTTCACTGATTTCAACGGCTACAGCATGGATATGAACTGGGTCGGTCTGGATAACTACAGGAAGGTGTTCTCCGACTCGTCGACCCTGCAGGGTCTCGGGTTCACGATCCTGTACGCGATCGTGGTGATGGTCGGTGTGACCGTGATCGCGATCCCGCTGGCCGTGGTGTTGAACCGCAAGTTCATCGGACGTAATTTCGTGCGTTCGCTGTTCTTCTTCTTCTCGGTGCCGTCGCTGGCGATCATGGGCATGGTGTGGAAGTACATCTTCTCCCCGATGAAGACCGGCGTGGTCAATTCCGTCCTGTCGATCTTCGGTGTGGACCCGGTCCCGTGGCTGAGCAATTCGAAGCTCGCCCAGTTCTGCGTGATCTTCATCGCGATCTGGGCCCAGATCGGCTGGCACGCGACCCTGTACCTCGCGTTCCTGCAGGCGATCCCGGCGGACCTGTACGAGCAGGCCACCGTGGACGGCGCCAACAGGTTCCAGCAGTTCGTGCACATCACCCTGCCCCAATTGATGCCGGGCATCGTGACCTCCACGTTCCTGCTGATGAGCGGCGGTCTGAAGGTGTACGACCTGCCGTTCACGATGACCAAGGGCGGTCCGGGCTATTCGACGTACACGGTGACCCAGTCGATCATCCAGCAGGGCATCGGGCAGTCCCAGTACGGCATCGGATCCGCGCTGGCGGTGCTGTTCTTCATCGCCACCGGCGTGGTGGTGTTCCTGCAGATGGGCATTTCGAACCTGATCTCGAGGAGGTTCCAGTGATGAGCAACGCAAACGACAAGACGACCGAGAAGTCGGGCGGCATGGATTTCACCACCCGCAGGCGCATCGGCTCGGCCGTCACCAGCGTGGTGATGATCGTGGTCGCGCTGATCTGCGCGGTGCCGCTGTGGTACATCTTCATCAACACGTTCAAGACGATCCCCGACATGGCCGCCAACCCGCTGGGCCTGCCGAAGGAATGGACGTTCGCGAACTACGCCAAGGCGTTCGAGACCGTGCCGATCGTGCGCTCCCTGATCAACACCGTGATCGTCACGTTCTTCGGCGTCGCGATCCAGGTGATCGTGGGCGCCCTGGCCGCGTACGGCATGATCCTGCGCAAGTCGGTGTTCACCGCCGGCGTGGGCGCGATCCTGATGGTCGCGTTCGTGGTGCCGGCCCAGTCCACGCTGATCCCGCTGTACCGCATGGAGGCGCAGGCCGGTCTGGTCAACACGCTCGCCGGTCTGGTCATCATCTACCTGGGCGGCGCCGTGTTCTGCTACTTCCTGACCGTGGGCTACATGAGGAGCCTGCCGTTCGAGCTGATCGAGGCGGCGCGCATCGACGGCGCGGGCCCCCTGCGCATCTTCTGGAGCATCGTGATGCCGCTGATCCGCCCGATCCTGACGACCGTGGTCGTGTTCCAGACGATGGGCACGTGGAACGACTTCATGAACGCGAACGTGTTCCTGTCCTCCTCGGACCTGCGGACGATCGTCTTGCAGGTGTACAACGCGGTGGGCCAGTTCTCGACCGACTGGCCGAGCTTCATGACCATCACCGTGCTCGCCCTGCTGCCCGTGCTCATCTTCTTCGTGTTCTGCCAGAAGTGGATCGTCTCCGGCCTCGTCGCCGGATCAGTCAAAGGCTGACGGGCGTCGCAAGACAGACAAGACAAGCAAGATCGGCCTATCCGTCCCCGTGCGAGGCAGCGCAAATCCTCCTTCCCGCGGCCTTGCACGGGGATTTTTGACGGATTTTGAAGAGAAAGACGTACTACCATGACATCCGTTCTTGAACCGACGATCGCTGCGGCCTCCCGCGTCGCGCGTGAAGAGCTCCCTCACCGCGTCAACGACACGACGCTGGCCACCAACCCGCTCCACCGCTACTGCGCCGACCCGAACCTCGCGATCTTCGACGGCCGCTACTTCCTGTACTGCACCGACGATGGCGTCGACGACTGGGGCACCACTTGCTTCAGCGTGTACGTCTCCGACGACCTCGACACCTGGGAGCGCCACCCCGCGCTCGACCTGCGCGACGTGCCGTGGTGGAACGGCGACGACGGCGCGTGGGCGCCGACCATCGTGCGCCGCGCGGACGGCAAGTACGTGTTCTACTTCGTGGCCGCGTCCGCGATCGGCGCCGCCGTCGGCGACAGCCCCTACGGTCCGTTCACGCCGGAGCCCGAGCCGATCGTGCGCAAGGGAACCTTCGACTGCCACACCATCGACCCCGGCGTCTACGTCGAGGACGACGGCACCCGCTACTTCCTGTGGGGCAACGGCAAGGCATGGGCCGCGCCGCTGAACGACGACTGCCTGTCGTTCGACGAGTCGAAGGCCTTCCACTGGATCCCGGGCGACTTCCGCGAGGCCATCTGGATCCACAAGCGCAACGGCCTCTACTACGCGAGCTGGTCGGAGAACGACGCGCGTGACCCGGAATACTGCGTCAAGTACGCGACTTCCCGTTCGCTCCGCGGCCCGTGGAGCGAGCCGCGTACGCTGCTCGAGCAGGATCCGGGTCACCACCTGTACGCCACCGGACACCACAACATCGTGAATATCCCCGGCACCGACGAGTGGATCATCGCCTACCACCGCTTCGCCTACAACCCGGCCGGCCGCTGGTCCGGCGGCGACGGATGCCACCGTGAGGTAGTGTTCGCGCCGCTCACGTACGCGGCGGACGGCTCGATCGATCAGGTGCGCCCGCAGGTCGGCTCCTACATCCGCTCGCTCGCGTTCTGACCGGCCCCGGCCGGGGCCGATGCGTGCAGCGCGCTGAGATCCACTGTGAACGGCATGGACCCGGGCAGGCGTTCCGGTCGCAGGAACATGGCCATGTACAGGGGCAGATACGTGACCGGACCGTCCTGTGCGATGTTTCCCTTGCATAACACATACGCCTGCCCGAGGTTCCAGTCCTCGACGCGCAGCATATTGTCGAGCGCCTTGTGGCGGGTCCAGTCGTTCCCCGATTTCACTTCCACCGGTATGATTCGCGAACCGGATTGGACGACGAAATCGACTTCCCCGTACCGCTTCGAATCGAAGTAGTGAGGCGTGAACCCCTGCGCGGTCAGTTCCTGCGCGACGATGTTCTCGGTGATGCTGCCGAGGTTCACCTCGAGATCGCCCTGCAGCAGGGCGAATTGGGCGTTGCCCATCGCGGCCGAGCACAGCAGCCCGGTGTCGCCCATGAACAGTTTGAGCAGGCTGCGCTTCTCGTTCGCCGCAAGGGGTGCGACCGGGGATTGCACGTTGTAGCAGGGCAAGGCCACTCCTGC
>NZ_JFAL01000030.1:0-17262 GCF_006454495.1 Bifidobacterium sp. UTCIF-38
TGCGCGATGTCATGCGTGTTCACGTACCGTTGCACGATCTCGGGCAGTCCGCCCACGACCATATAGACGTTGAACAGGCGGTTCATCGTGGCGTGCACTGCGTCGTTGACCGGGATCCGGTCGGTGAAATGCTCGCGCAGCATGTCGATGGTGTCCGACTGCACGCCGTTGGCCCAGCAGAACTCCTCGAAATCCATCGGGAACATGCGATGATGCTCCTCGAAGCCGACGGGGTATGAGGGTACGTCCTTGACCCGCACTCCGAGCAGGGACCCGGTCTCGATGTAGTCGAAGCGACCGTCCTCGACGAGGAACTTGATCGCGGTGCGCGCTTGCGGACATTCCTGAATCTCGTCGAGCAGGATCAGGGTGCTGCCAGGCTCCAGTCTGGTGCGCAGGTAGGCGGTCAGATTGGCGATGATGGTCTCGGCGTCGAGCGATCCGGCGAAAATGCCGGCGGCGTGCTCGTCGGTGAGGAAGTTGAGCTCGGCGAAGTGACGGTAATGATTTTTGGCGAACTCCCGAACCAGCGTGGTCTTGCCGATCTGACGGGCGCCGGTGAGCATCAGCGCTTTACGGTTGCGGCTGTTTTTCCATGTGGCCAGAGCGTCCCATGCCTTGCGCTTAAGCATTGCGAATCCTTACGCTGTCACGTTTTTCGGTATTTTATCACCTCTGCTGTCACGTTTTGCGTAACGTTTTTCCTTAATTTTTGGGGTGTGCTTGTCACGTTTTGCGTAAAGGGCGCGTTGGCCCGCATCCATTACGCGGCTTACATCCCCATCGCGCGGTGAAGTGACCATCGCGCGATGTTTGTCCCATGGAGCAGTGTCGCAAAATGGCGGAATTCCGCCAATTCGTAAAATCGGCTCACCGCTCCATGGGAGTTTCACTGCTCCATGGGGATTTCACGGCGCGATGGATGGTGCAACGGGTGGATGGGAAACGCACACATCCGCGTTCACAGCGCGAAGGCGGCTTCGATGGCGTCGTATTCGGCGGCGGTGATCGGCAGGATCGCGCCGTGACGCTTCTTGAGCTCGCCGAAGTCGATGTCGTCGGCGACGGCCCAGTCCTCCGGCTCGCGGCTGGACAGGTCGGCGGATCGGAACGGCAGGTAGCCCTTCGCCTCGGCGTACTGGTCGCACATGAGGCCGAAGCGCATCGGACGGCCGTTCACGGTCTTCACGTCGGCGTCGTTGTAGCGGAACAGCTCCGGGCCTTCGAGGTAGCGCCACGAGTAGCGGCCGTTGCCGAGGATGTCGGTCAACGTGCCGACGTACGACCACGCCTGCGGGTCGTCGGTGCGCAGCACCTCGTACGTCTGGGCGTACGGGTTACGCGTGCGCTCGATCGTGATCTCCGAATCCTTGGATGCGCGGTACCACCAGCCGTCATCGTCGCGCAGCATCGTCGTGTCGATGATCCCGTTGCGCCGGTCGATCCACTTGACCGGATCGGAGAACGTGCGGAAGTCGGTGGTGGTCGCGTAGTACATGTTGACGCGGTCGCCGAGCTCGTTGTTCAGCGGGTTGCCCGGCTCGTCGGTGTTCGTCGTCGTGGCCCAGAACACGATCCACTGTTCCTTGTCCGGGTCCCAGTTGGCTTCCGGCGCCCAGGCCATGCCCGCGCCGGGGATCTTCGAGGCGACGTCGACCAGACGCGGCTCGTTCCAGTTCACGAGGTCGGGGGAGTCCCAGACGACGAGCCCGGTCGAGCCGTTCACGGTCGCGCCGCAGTTCGGCCCCCATCCGCCGCGGTAGTGGATGGGCAGGTCGGTGGCGACGATGTGGAATCCGCCGCGCGGGTCGCGTTCGATGTGCGGGTCGCGCACGCCCTTCTCCCCGCCGGTCCAGACGAGCGCCGGCTTGCCGGCCGGGCGCAGGTCGTGCCAGTGGACGCCGTCGCGGCTCAGGGCGAAGTACAGCTGCTCGTCCATCGGCGTGCGTTCGTCGCCGATGAAGTGGACGAACAGGTACGCCTCGGTCTTCGGCGACTGCGGGGTGATGTCGGTCATGTGTGCTCCTTGGTGGATTGGTCGGCGTCAATGCTCTAAACGACAGTATACCGCGTAAGTATGGTTATCGGTAACTATTATGATGGTGCCGTATCGGCGTGTTGCGTGATGTCGGTGTCGGCATGTCGCAAGCGCTTGCAGTGCAACGGTATATCGATGCTTTGCGTCTTGCGGTGATCTGTTGGGCAAAAGTGTTGGCGTCGGTCTACGATAGCGCTACAATAGTTAACGTTAATTTCATGTTGAAAGCAGGATGCAATGACGAATCAGACGCTTGACCAATCGCTTCCCCAAGCATGGCGCCCGCCGATGGGCTGGAACAGCTGGGACTCCTACGGCACCACCGTCACCGAGGACGAACTCCTCGCCAACGCACGCTTCATGGCCGAGCACCTCAAGGACGCGGGCTGGGACACGCTGGTCATCGACATCGACTGGTACGACCCGACCGCGCGCGCCCACGGCTACAACGCCAACGCCCCGCTCATCCTCGACGAATACGGCCGCCAGCTGCCCGACCCGGTGCGCTTCCCGTCCGCGGCCGGCGGCAAGGGCTTCAAGCCGCTCGCCGACGAGATCCACAAGCTGGGCCTGAAGCTCGGCGTGCACATGATGCGCGGCATCCCGCGCCTCGCCGTCGACGGGAACCTGCCCGTGTGCGGCACCGAATACACCGCGAAGGACGTGGCCGACCTCAAGCACGTGTGCAAGTGGAACCCGGACAACTACGGCCTCAACCAGAATCACCCCGGCGCACAGGCGTGGTACGACGCGCAGCTCGACCTGTTCGCCTCCTGGGGGCTCGACTTCCTCAAGGTCGACGACATGCAGACCCCGTTCCACGTCGACGAGATCGCCGCCTACCACCGCGCGATCGCCAAGGCCGAAGCCAAATACGGCCGCGCGATCGACCTGTCCCTGTCGCCCGGCGGCTGGATGTCGACCACGTACGTCGACTTCCTGCGCGAGAACGCCCAGATGTGGCGCATCTCCGAC
Organism: Bifidobacterium sp. UTCIF-38; assembly: GCF_006454495.1. NCBI lineage: Bacteria > Bacillati > Actinomycetota > Actinomycetes > Bifidobacteriales > Bifidobacteriaceae > Bifidobacterium > Bifidobacterium sp. UTCIF-38. Next base: position 3,014 of record NZ_JFAL01000030.1, read on the forward strand.
GACCTGTGGGACCGCTGGGAGGACATCTACCAGCAGTTTGCGCGCCTCGCCCGCTGGGCCCCGTTCCAGACCACCGGCCACTGGGCCGACGCCGACATGATTCCGTTCGGCCACATCGGACTGCGCGCCGAGCGAGGCGACGACCGCCAGTCGCGCCTCACGCTCGACGAGCAGAAGACCCTCCTCGCCCTGTGGTGCATGGGCCGCTCGCCGCTCATGGTCGGCGGCGATCTGCCCACCAGCAACGACGACGCGATCGCCCTGCTCGCCAACCCCGCCCTGCGCGAGGTGACCGCCGGATCGACCAACAACCGCGAGCTCGTGCGCGAACGCCAGTTCACCAGTTGGCGCGAGGGCAGCGATTACCGTGGTGAGTTCATCGTGTGGGCCGCCGACGCCGCCGACTGGGCCGACGGCACGCCCTCCTCGCACGCGGGCGGCCACTACGCCGCGCTCTTCTGGACCGGCGGCGACGACTATGATCTGCGATCCAACATCCAGCTGCAGTCGATCGTCGGCCTCGACGCGCGCGACGACGACTGGACCCTGACCGACCTCTACGCCGACGCGCCGGGTGCCAAGTCCGATGTGCGCATCGAGGGCGAGGGTGCCGACCGCGTCATCACCGGCACGATCCCGTCCCACGGCGTGCTCTGGGTGGCTCTTGACAGATGATTCAGTTCCCGGGATTTCGTCGCGGAATCCCGGGAGCCCACGAAAGGAACAAAACAATATGACCGATTCCCTCAACGCAACGCTCGACAAGACGGGCGAGCGCTCCATCAGCACCGACCTGTGGGGCGTGTTCTTCGAGGACATCAGCTATTCGGCCGACGGCGGCCTCAACTCGGAGCTCGTCCAGAACGGCGCGTTCGAATACAATCGCGCCGATCGCGAAGGCTGGAGCAACTACAGCTTCTGGCGCAAGATCGTGCCGGAGGGCACGTTCGCCGCGTTCGCGATCCGCGACGTCGCGCCCGTGGCCGACGAGAACCCGCATTACGCGGTCGCGGAAATCGGCAAGGTCGGGGAATCGGGCGATCCGTCCGCCGCTCCCGCCCTCGAGAACGTCGGTTTCGACGGCATGACGTTCCGCGCGGGCGAGACGTACGACTTCTCCATCTGGACGCGCGCGCACGGCACGGCGCTGCCGATCGCCATCACCCTGATCGGCGACGACGGCGAGACGCTCGCCTCCGCGACCGTCCATGCGCCCGCATCCGCCGCCAATGGCGAGTGGACGCAGCTGCACGCCGAACTGAGCGTGCCGGGTACGTCGGGTGAGACGGTGTCCGATGCGTCGGGCGATCCCGCCGCCGGCGACGTCTACGCCGGCAAGCCGGTCGTCGCGCGTCAGGGTGTGCTGCGACTCGCCTTCCCCGAGACCGGCGTCATCGACCTCGACTTCGTCTCGCTCGAACCGCGCACCACGTACAAGGGCCTCGAGCACTTCCGCCCCGACCTCGTCAAGGCGCTCGCCGACCTGAAACCCCGGTTCATGCGCTTCCCTGGCGGATGCGTCGCGCACGGGCTCGGCATCGACAACATGTATCACTGGGATCGCACGATCGGACCGGTCGAACATCGCCCGCACGGCTTCAACCTGTGGGGCTACCACCAGTCCTTCCGACTGGGCTACTACGAGTACCTGCGCCTGTGCGAGACGATCGGCGCCAAGCCGCTGCCGGTGCTCGCCGCCGGCGTGAGCTGCCAGAACACCAGCCAGGGTCCGGTGCCGATCGCGCTTGAGGACATGCCCGCGTACATCGACGAGGTGCTCGCCCTGATCGACTTCTGCAACGCGGACCCTGCCGTCAATCAGTGGGCCGCCAAGCGCGCGGCGATGGGCCACCCCGAGCCGTTCGGCCTCGAATACCTCGGCATCGGCAACGAGGATCTCATCGACGATGTGTTCAAGGACCGTTTCGAACGCATCTTCGACGTTGTCAAGGCGGCGCACCCGGAGATCACCGTCGTCGGCACGATCGGACCGGCGCCGTCCGGCCGCGACTACGAGCAGGGCTGGGACTACGCGCGCAAGGCCCGCATCCCGATCGTCGACGAGCACTCCTACCAGTCGTCGAGCTGGTGGTTCCACAACCTCGACCACTACGACCTGACCGATCGCGAAGGGCCGAAGGTGTATCTGGGCGAGTACGGCTCGTGGGGCACCGGGCTCATCAACGGCCTGTCCGAAGCCGCGTTCATGGGCCGCGCGATGGAGCTCAACGGCGACGTCGTGCACATGGCGTCCTACGCGCCGCTGTTCTGCAAGAACGGCCACGATTCGTGGAACCCGGACTTGATCTACTTCGACAACGAGCACGTCTACCACCCGTACAGCTACTGGGTGCAGAAGATGTTTGCCAACACCACCGCAGACACCGCGTGGCCGGTCGCGCTTTCGGGGCCTACCACGTTGCGCCGCGACCTGCCGAACCGCATCGGACTGCGCGTCGGAGGCGGCGCGAAGGCCGATTTCACCGACCTGTCGATCGAGACGGCGGACGGCCGTCGCGTCGACCTGCCGGACGTCGAGTATCGGGGGAGCGGAGTCACGCTGCCCACGCCGGACGATCTCGCAGCCGATGCGTACACGATCCGCGCCACCGTCACCTACTACGAGGGCATGTGGGGTGTTGGATTCGATTTTGGTGACATCGACGGCAAGAACCACAGCGGCGCGTCGTTCGGGCGCGGTTTCGCGCTGCGTCTGGTGCGCGACGGCTCCGGATACAACCTCGCCAACACCGAGTCGTCGATGGACGCGGTCAGGCCCGGCACCGTGTGGCACGCGCGCATCGAGGTCGCGGACCGCGGCGAGTCGCTGGCGCTGTACATCGACGACCGGCTCGTGATCGAAGGCCGTGAGATCCCCGAGGAGCCGCGTCGCACGGTGTCCGTGTCGCGCGATTCCGCGGCGGGCGTCGACTACATCCGCGTGGTCAACGCGCTGCCCGATGCAGTCGACGTCGACCTGACGCAGGTGCTCGATGCACTGGGGCTTGGGGCGGCGGGCGACGGTGCGGCCGTCACCGCGACCGCCACCGTCCTGACCGGCGACGACCCGTACGCCGGGAACAAGGGCGCCGAATCGCCCACTACGCCGGTCGTCACGCATGACGTCGTGTTGGCCGGTGACGAAGGCGCCGACGCTGGCAAGGCTGCATACACGGCCCCCGCCTGGTCGTTCACCGTCCTCGCCATCCGCCACTGAATCACTGAACGAAAGGTCTCAACCCTCTCATGACCGACAGCGAAAGCGACGCGCTGAAAAGCGCGATCGACTCGTCGAAAGGCCGTCACATCACCTTCCCGCAGGCGTTTGGCTATGGCATCGGTGATGTGTTCGGCGGCGGCCAGCTGACGCTGATCACGACGTATCTGTCGCTGTTCTGGACGCGATTCTGCGGGATGGACATCGCCACCTCGCAGTCGGTGATCGGCATGAGCGCGCTGGTGAGCGCGGTGGCGGCCCTGTTGTTCGGCGTGCTCGACGACAACCTGTACCGCTATGACGTGGGCCGGCGGTTCGGACGCCGCCGGTTCCTGCTCATGCTCACCTCGCCGCTGCTGCTGTTCGGTGTGTTCCTGTGGATCCCCGGACTGCCGCTTGCCGCGTACGCGGCCGCCTACGTGCTGTGGGTGGTGCTCGCGCAGATGTTCGCGACCTCCTACAGCGCGCTGCCGGGGGAGATGACGACCGATTTCGCGGGGCGTACGAAGCTGTCGACCGTGCGCCTGTTCATCTCGACCGGCGCGGCGACGCTGATCCCGTTGGCGGGCAGTGCGGTCCTGTCCGTGACGGGCGAGGACCGGCCGACCGGGTACATGATCTTCACGATCGCGACGGTCGTGGTGTTCTCGCTCGCCGTGTTCGTGTGCTGGCGTCGTACCTGGGAGATGACGCCGGAGGCGGCCGGTTTCGGCGCCTATGCGCGCGGCGAGGTGCGTGACGGGCATATCGGGTTCGTCGGTTGGATGCGGCGTGCGGTCAAGGTGCTGCGCGAGTACGCGACGACGCTCAACGTGAAGGAGTTTCGCAAGCATCTGGCGATCTATCTGATGGTGCAGGTGTCGATGGACGTGTTCGGGCAGACGTTCGTGTTCTTCGTGGTGTTCGACTGGGGGAGCACGGCCGCGTTCGCCTCGCTCCTGCTCGGCTGCGCGGCGGTGTCCCTGCCGTTGATGCCCCTGTTCGGCATCGGCATGACGAAGCTGGGGCCTCGTCGCATGTACGCGATCAACTTCGCCGGATGCCTCTCCGGCGTGGCCGGGCTGCTGCTGGTGTGGGTGCTGGCGGGTCGTGTGCCGGGGCCGGTGTGGACGGTGGTGGCGGTGGCGGCCTCGTTGTGGTTCTTCGCGTTCAAGTCGCTGTGCGGTTATCTGCCGTGGGCGGTGTTCCCGTATATGGCGGATGTGGATCAGGTGGTGACGCGGCGTTACCGGTCGGCCACGTTCTCGGCGATTCAGGCGTCGTTCCGTCAGCTGTTCTCGGGGTTGGCGACGATTCTGGTGGGTGTGGTGCTGGGGGCGGTCGGGTTCGATGCGACCCGGTCGGTGCAGTCGCCGACGGCGCGGATCGGTGTGGGCGCGGTGCTGTTGGGCTGGTTCGGGATCTCGATGATCCTGTGCTGGCTGATCTCCGCGCATTTGAGGATCGACAAGCGGACCGATGGCATGGTGCTCTCGGAGATCAACCGGTTGCAGTCCGGCGGCCGCAAGTCGGCGGTCGACAACGAGACGCGTCGCACGATCGAGAAGCTCACCGGCATGCCCTACGACCAGGTCTGGCTCAACGGCGGACGGTGACCTCCGTTCCTTTCAGTCCTTCCTTTTCAAAACCTCCTCGAACATGTCCTTTACCGGAACGAATAGCATATCCGGGTCGTTCCGGTATTTCGCCACGGTGGCTTCGTGCATTGGATTCTTGGTGAAAAATGCCAGGGTTGTTTTCCGATATCCGCCAATGAGACCGATTCGTTCCCGCAATGCCTCGATCATCTCGGTTTCATCGACTTTGTTGCGCCATTTGCATTCACCGAGCAGTATGTGCATTTCGGCTGGATCGGCCGCTACGAGATCGATATCCGTTTCCTCTCGTTTCATCGGATTGTTGCCCCACCATGTACCTATCTGTGTAGGCATCAGCGGTAGTGTTCCGGCACCGAAGGAACGCAGTACCCATTGCTGACACATGCTTTCGAATTGTTGTCCCACATATGTGGCGAATGGTCCACTTTGCGCGATTCGTTGGGCAAGCCTCTCTCCGTTTCCCGTTTCGATGAGGGTGACGTTGGGAGCCACGAAGCGATACCAGTATGCGAAAAATGGATCTACGATGTGGACATGGGATTTCCGTGAGGTGGGTTTCTCCCCGAAGGGCACGGCCTTTTCGATAAGCCGTAGACCTTCAAGCGTTTTCATATAGAAGGGCAGGGATGTCTGTTCGATGCCTATGCGCTCCGCAATGACCTTCGATGTGTTGCATCCGTTGCTGATGGCCTGAAGTATGGAATCATAGATGGCGGGGCTTTTGAGCTCCTCTCGTAGCAGCATCATCGGCTCTTCATACAGCAGTCCTGTCTTGTTGAAGCAGAGGGACGCTACGTTTTCCTCGTAGGTCAGATCCGGCCTGAGCTGTGCGAGATAGTATGGGGTTCCGCCGAATGTTGCGTAATACAGCACCTTATCCTGCGGTGAGCAGCTGGCGATGAATTCGGAGGCGTCCAGATAATCAAACGGCTGCATACGTAGTTGTCCGGTTCGTCTGCCGTATAGAGGGCTTTTGTATCCGAGCACACGGTTTTCCATGAATCCCTGATTGCTGCCGGAAAGAATGAGCATGGTGTTGGTGTCTTTGAATCCGTGATCGATGGCGATCTGCAGGGTTGGTGGCAGACTCGGCTCGGCCTCAGCGGCGTAGGGGAATTCGTCAAAGACGATGACGAGCTTCTCTCCGGTATTCTGTTGGGCCTGTTTGACGAGGTAGTCGATGGCATTGCTCCATGTCCCGAAGTTCAATACATCCGGGTATCCGAAGTATTCGGACATAGCTGCGGAGAAGGAACGAAGAACCAGTTGGGAATTCTGCTGCCGTGCAGTGAAGTACAGGGCCTTGCGTCTTGCGAGGAAGCGGTCGATCAATGCGGTCTTCCCTACGCGTCGACGCCCGTAAATCACCATCATCTCGAATCTGTCGCTGTCGTACATGCGATTCAGCGCGGTGAGCTCTTGCTGCCGTCCTACAAACATGGTTGCTTCTTTCGTCCCTGGCATACCGTCTGTACCTGACGTCTGTACCTGAAGATAATGATAACACTATTATAGAAAACCCTATAATAGAATATACTATTATAGAGTTTTCTATAATAGATTCGTTGGTTCGGGGTGCCGTACGTTCTCTGTGGCTTGGGACGGGGATGCCCCGATGGGCGTACGGTGAGTCGGGCTGAGCGTACGCCCATCGGGGTGATGCCGGTTCTGTCACCCGTATTCGTACGCTGACTCCGGCCTGGCGTACGAATACGGGTGACAGGGCGAGGAAAGCCCCCGGGGACGTACGCTGAGCCGAGGACAGCGTACGCAGAATGGGAGCCGGGCGACAATACGTACGCCGAACATAGGGCCGGCGTGGTGGCTAAGGAATCCCCGTCGGTCAGAGTCGGTCGATGAGATAGAGTCGGGAGGCGAAGTCCGGGCCGATGTTGGTGTCGTTGAGGCCGATATGCATGAGTTCGGCACCGGAACGGACCACGCCGGGGGTGATGGGGGCGGTCCCGGTGGTCCCGGCGCCGATACCCTCGTCCTCAGCCGAGTATCCGAGTCGCCCTCGCAATGCATCGTCGGGGCCAAGGCCCGGCCCCGGGACCGTCGTCACGCGGTACAGCGCGTCCGCGTCGAGCCCGCGCAGCTGGAGGCGCGACTTGTGTCGGTTCGGCATGCCGAGGATCACGTAGTCGCCGACGATCGCGTGCGCGCGGTCGGCCGAGACGACCATCCACGCGGCTTGACGGTGATCGTACGGCGCGCGCAGACGGTACAGGTCGCCGTTATGCAGCAGCGGCGCGTGCTCCTTGAAGAACGCGACCTGCCGTGCGATCTCGTCGAGCTCGTCATCGCCCACCCGTGTCAGGTCCATCTCGTAGCCGAACGTGCCGAACATCGCGACCGAACCGCGCATCGCGAGCGACTCGGATCGCCCGGTCTGATGGTTCGGCGTGATCGACACATGCGCGCCCATCGCGGAGACGGGGAAGAAGTAGCTGGTGCCGTACTGGATCGACAGACGCTCGACCGCATCGGTGTCGTCGCTGGTCCAGATCTGCGGCGAGTAGGCGAGGATGCCCATATCGAAGCGCGATCCGCCGGATGCGCAGCCTTCGATGATGAGGTCGGGGAACGCGGCGAGCAGTCGCCGGTAGAGCTCATATACGCCGAGGATGTAGCGGTGGAACACCTCGCCCTGATGCTCGGCGCCGCGCGTGGCGTCGTACGCCTCGGTGATGAAGCGGTTCATGTCCCATTTGATGTACGCCACGTTCGCGCCGTCGAGGATCGCGTGCATGCGCTCGTAGATGTGGTCGACGACCGCGGGATTCGCGAAGTTGAGCACGTACTGCTGGCGGTAGACGGCGCTTGCGCGGCCGGGGGTCGCGATCACCCAATCGGGGTGCGTCTCGTACAGGTCGGTGGCGCGGTTGACCATCTCCGGTTCGAACCACAGGCCGAATCGCATGCCGATCTCGTTGATCTTCCGGGCGATTCCGGCGATACCCTCGGGCAGTCGCTCCGGGTTGGCGATCCAGTCGCCGAGTCCCGCGCGATCGCTGGTGCGCGCGTGATTCCCGCGTCCAAACCAGCCGTCGTCGAGCACGAACAGCTCGATGCCGGCCCTGTGTGCGAGCCGCGCGAGTTCCAGCAGCTTCTCCTCGGTGAAGTCGAAGTAGGTGGCCTCCCAGTTGTTGATGAGGATCGGCCGCTCGCGCCGCGCCCAGCGCGGGCGTTCCAGATGATCGAGGACGATGCGGTGGAGGGTCTGACTCAGGGCGTTCAATCCGCGATCGGTGTAGCCGAGCAGCGCCTCGGGGCTCTGGAACGATTCGCCGGGCGCGAGCCGCCACGCGAATCCGGCCGGGTTGATGCCGAGCTGGAGTCGGGTGGCGCCGTACGCGTCGACCTCGGCGTGCAGATCGAAGTTGCCCGAGTAGACGAACGATAGGGAGAGCGCCTCGCCCTGATTCTCGTTGGTGTCGGGTCGGGCGAAGAGAGCGTTGGGGCTGAAGTACGGGCTGCTCGCGCCCCACATCGAGGCGACGCTCTGCACGCCCGGGTGCAATGGCTGGCGATGCGGCTCGCGTTCGCGCGCCCATGCGCCGGTGAACTCGATCATCTCGTAGTCGTCGTCGGGCAGGTCGAGGTTCAGGCTCGCGAGGCGTTCGATCGTGACCGGCTCGTCGCCATGGTTCGCGATCCTCACACTGCGCGCGATGACCGGCTCGTCGCGGAAGATCGTGTAGTTCAGGGTCGCGGTCAGGCCTGTCAAGTCGTCGACGAGGTCGATGCTCAGGGTTTCGGCGTCCGGCAGGTCGCTCGCCTGCCCGTCGCCGGCACCGGTATCACCCGGAGCCGAAGCCGCGTATGTCGCAGGCAATCCCTCGAGCTCCGGCTTGCCGGGCGCGACCCGATACCCCGCGTACCGGAAGTCGGTGATGCGAGAGCCGTTGCCCTGCAACACGGTGATCGCGGGACCGCGGAAGTCGCCGCGGCCGTATTCGGGGAACTCCTGGCGCGACTGCTCGATATGCAGCTCGCCGTGCTCGTCGGCGGTGGTTGCCTGCACGCGGAACCCGTCGTCGACGAGATAGCCGAAATCGGGGCGATCGGGCACCGCCTCACCGGTGTACAGGTTGATGAGTTTGCCCTCGACGACGTTGAGGATCATGCTCACCCGCCCATTGGTCAGGTGGAACTGGTTCAGGTCCTCATTGACTGTGATCAGGGACGTCATAGGGTCTTCCCTTCGTTGCGAACACGGCATGGTTATCGTTAACCATAGCGTATCACCCCGCCGATGCTTTCGCATCATGATCGCCATATTGTCGTCGGAATCTTGGGGTGTACGGTAGAAACTGTTACTCGGCAACGACTTGATTGAAAGTGCGTCAATATCATGAATACGAAGAAGACTGTTATCGCTCTTACTTCGGTAATTGTGTCTGTTGTCATGGCATTTACTGCATTTCCTGCCGCGGCTGCAACATGTGAATGGGGCTCACAAGCAGTACCGGAAGGATGCTATGGGCATTATGCCAATGGGGATGGGCGTATTGTCCCCTGTGAGAAGTGAGGGTGTATGTACCAGGCTGTGTTTCCGCGTGAACTGACTGAGACCGAAGCGGCGCTTATCGATAGGGGAGTGGTGCAGATCGCCGCATTGGTGGCCGCCAAAGTCACTGGTCGTGGGCTTATCATCAACAACGGCGATGATGCATACTCTTGGGACTTCATTCTCGTCGATGCGAGCAAGGACGAGCAGAGGGACTTCGACGAGCGAGTGCTCGAGATGATTACCGGCTACATTCAGGCCGGTTTCCCCGACGCCGCACTCAAGCAGGTGAAGCATCGGGCGCCGAAGATCGCGATCAAGAACGACTGACTGTTCTTCATCCCCGCGGTTCCGTGGCCCGCAGGTACTCCCGCAGGAACGGGATGGCGAAGTCGACGCGGCCCCGCGCCGGTGCTGCGATGATGTGCTCGTCGAGCAGCCGTTGCCGGTAGATGTTGGCGTAGTCCATGCTCTCTCCCATGCGCGATGCCACCACTGATGTCGATGACGGCCCATCATCCTGGGCCATCGCGCGCAGGTAGTCGACCGCGCGTTCGGAGAGCTGGTTGACGACCGGGGCGCATACGCCCTCGCCCAGCTTCGCACGCGCCTGCTCGACACCCGAACGTACGTCGTCGAAGAGTATGGCGTTGCCGCTCACGGACGGGGTGGTGTTTTCGCGTCGTCTGGCCTGTCGCCAGATGTGGTAGCCGACCAGCTGGATCATGTACGGGTATCCGCCGGTCGATTCCGTCGCCAGAGTCAGGGCGTCGTCGCTGATCGTCACGCCCGCGCCGCGGATCGAAGTGGACAGTGCGTGACGAACGTCATCGAGCGGGACGTCGCCGAGCTGCTTGATCGATGAGCGACGCAGGAACGTGAGCACTTTGGCGTTCAGCAGGTCGGAAACCAGTGAGGGCAGTCCCGCGAACACGAACGCCACTTCGGCGTTGTCGCGCAACATGTGCTGGGCGGCGGTGGCGATGGCGGTCATGTCCTCCATCGAGGCGTCCTGCGTCTCGTCGATGGTGATGAGCAGGCCCTTGCCTTTGCCAAGGGTTTTCAGTCTGGCAGTCATCGCGTCACGGAGCGTCGACGGCCGCAGGGCTGGAGCAATGCTCAGTTCGCCGAGGCCGGCGCCCATCACGGACGGTTTGATGGTTAATCCCGCGATCCGTCCCGATTCAGGGGCGATGCGGGAGATGAGTCGATCGCACAGGCCGTTCGAAGCGGTTTCGTCGATGACTTCCCAATGATGGGTTTTCGCGATCAGTCCGAGTTCGGTGAGCATTACCGTTTTGCCGCTGCCTCGCGGTCCGGTGATGAGCATGAGCCGGTCGGGCGCTCCGGGGCCGTCCTCCAGTCCTTCACGGAAATCCATACTCACGGATTCGCGCCCGATGAGCACGGGAGGCATGACGCCTGCGGTCGGTTTGAACGGATTGGGAGGGAACGGCATGTTGAGCTCCTTCGACCTCACGACAATGTACCGTACTCAGTGTAACAAATAGAAAATCTATAGAACAAAGTCTGTTTGTGTTCTGGAGTGTTTGCTATGGCAGCGTTTGCAGGTGATTTCGGCATATCAGGTGTGCGGCAAATAGAACAAATAGAACAAATAGAACAAATAGAACAAATAGAACAGGTGGATAAGCACTGCATGGGTGCGGCTGGCGTTCCCTGCTCGGCATCGGTCTGCGTGGTTCTGTGCGGTGTTCCGATTCCGGTAACGGCGTACGGATACCGTGGCTTGAAGGAGGGTAGCCTCGCGGAGCGTACGCTGAGGATTCGCCAGCGTACGTCGGGCGGGGCTTGATCCCGCTTGTCACCCGTATTCGTACGCTGCCACGCTCGCAACGTACGAATACGGGTGATGAGGTGCCGATGACCCCGGAGAGCGTACGCTGACGAAGTCTCAGCGTACGGGGAATGGGGTTCTGGGTTTGGGCTGAGCCCGGGTGTTTCGCCGTGAGCCGTCAGTGTACGGGGAATGGGGTTCTGGGGTCCCGGAGACATGGGGGCCCGTCCCGGGAGACCCGGGAGACTCAGCGGCAGGGGCGGGTGAGGGGCTGCCAGGGGTCGAGTTCGACCGGTTCGGCGGTGAGCAGAGCCTGGGTGGCGTCATCAAGGTATTCCTTGCGGATGATGAGCTCGGTGACGAAGCGGTCGAACCACTTGTCGGACATCACGTAGTAGCCGTCGACGCCGGCGTCCTTGCCCCAGCTGTTCTCCACCTTCCAGCGATCCGGTCTGCCGTCGGAGTCGAGGTTCACGCCGGTGAAGGTCATCGCGTGGTTGCTCGGGCTGTCGGCGTACTCGAGGGCGTCGGCCTTGTCGAGCGTGAACTCGGTGCCGAACAGCTGGTCGACGCGCACGACCGACTGGTCGAAGAAGCCCTCCTTGCGCAGCGAGAACTGCGTGCAGTCGCAGGCGAACCAGATCGGGTGTCCGGCCGAAAGCTGATCGATCGCGGCCTTCTTGAACACGTCGAGCGGCACGTTGACGAACTCCATGTCGCCGGCCTCGGCCACGTTCGCCGTGTAGCGGATGCGGTATCGCGTGTTGAACGGCGTGCGCGCCATCGGCGCGTTGGCGAGGGTCGCGAAATCATTGACGTCGACCGGCACGTACTTCCGGTAGAACTCCAGCGGGGTGATGCCGGTCTCTCGGATCTGCGGGCGATCGTCCTTGCCGGACTTGTCCTTGTCCTTCTTTGCCGACTTCTTCTCCGACTTCTCGGCCGAATCGCCCTTCTTGCCGTCCTTATCCCCGTCCTCGTCGTCCTTCACGCGCGCGAGGAAGTCGAACCGCTCCGGCGGCTCGCCGAGCGCGATCGAGCAGATGCGGTAGACGACCGACATGTACTCGTCCTTGATCGCGCGCAGCTCCTCCACGCCCGTGCCATCGGCCGCATGACGACGACGCAGCTCGATCGCGAACTCGCGCAGCTTCGAGTTGAGGTACTGCTTGAAGTCGTCCGAATTGCGCGAATTCGCCGACTCCGGGTACGCGCTCTTCGGCACCAGGCCGTACTTGTTCACCAGCGCCGCGAACATCTGCCACCATCCGCCGTCATCGGACGGGCCGTCGTTGATGATCTCGAACAGACGGTCGTCGCTCGGACGGTCAAGCGTCGACAGCACGTTCTCGAGGTACGTGTTCGACTTCTCCATCGTGTCCCAGAAGAACAGGTAGGACTCGGAGAACTCGAAATCCTCGAGATTCCAACGGTGCATCAGCTCATAGCGCAGCGTGTTGAGCGAGGCGAACATCCAGCAGCGGCCCGAACGCTCCTGATCGGTGATCGACCCCTGCTTGAGCTCGATCGAGAAGTCGCGCGGCAGCTCGCGCACGCCGCGGTAGTCGGTCGCCGCCTTGAGCACGCCGGCCGACACGGCCGCGTTCGCCGCGACGAGGTTCGCGCGCTCGCCGTTGAAGTGCTTGGAATAGTCGCGCAGCAGCTGAGGCTTGATCGCCTTGCCCTCGTTGAGATCCGTGTTCGTCATTGATGCTCCCGCCTGATGAATGGCCTGATATAGGGCCGATGAATGATGCCGGCTGACCGTTCGGTCGTGTCCGCGATCGAGCGCAAAGTCCAGCGGCAGTATACGACCATCGTCTGCGAAGACAGGAAACACAAAATTAACAAATCGAGTATTGACTTCCTTGCAAGTTTATGAAAGCCCGGAAAACAGCCGCTGAACGATTGCTGAAAAAAGTAAACCGGGTGATTTTGCCTACATTCACGTGTGTCACCTGTCAATACCTCATCTCAAATGTTGGATTCCGTTTGGGGAAACAAACGGGGGAGGGTATCACATCGCATAGCAATTTCGGGAATGGCCGGGAGCGACCGGTAATGACCGGAGTGATCGATTGGAGGTGTGAGGATGCTCAAATACATCGTCAAACGAATCGCGAACTACATCGTCATGCTGTTCGTCGCGGTGTCAATGACGTACTTCCTCGCAAGCGCGTTCATGGATCCCCGCTCGAATTACATGTCGCGCCATCCGCACCCGCCGATCGCCTCGATCAACCGTTCGCTCGACAACGCGAACATCAACGACCAGACGCCGGTCATTCTGCGTTACCTCCGCTGGCTCAAGAACATCGTGACCCGCTGGGACTGGGGTCTGAGCCCCGACCAGTCGCCGGTCGGCCCGGCCATCGCCACGCGCATCGGCGCCTCGCTGCAGCTGGTCACGCTCGCCACGATCCTGGCGATCATCCTCGGCGTGAGCTTAGGCGTCTACACCGCCATCCGCCAGTACCAGTGGCAGGATCGCGTGCTCAACGCGACCGCCACGTTCTTCCTGGTCATCCCGGCGGCGGTCATGGGACTCATGGTCGTGCTGCTGGCCATCAACATCAACAACCTCGCCGGCGTGCGCGCGTTCTACGTCACCGGCCTGCACTCCTATCAGGGATCCAACCCCGTGCTGTGGGTGCTCGACTATCTGCAACATCTGATCCTGCCGACCATCGTCATGACGATCCCGGGCATGGTCGGATACCACCTGACGCAGCGCACCTACCTGCTCGACACGATGAACGCCGACTACGTGCGCACCGCCCGCGCCAAGGGTCTGCCGCTCAACATCGCGATCCGCCGCCACGCGCTGCGCACGAGCCTCATCCCGACGGCCGTGGACGTCGCGTTCTCCATCGCAGGCGTGTTCACCGGTGCGGTCATCACCGAGAACGTGTTCGCGATCAACGGTCTGGGCATGTACTTCACGCAGACCATCAACCAGAACGACATCAACGGCGCGGTCGCGGTCGCCGCGTTCGGCGGCGTGTGCACGCTGACCGGCGCCCTGCTCGCGGACATCTTCTCCGCGTGGCTCGACCCGCGCATCCGCCTGAGCTGATCCATCGCACTTGCGTACTCGAAGGACCATCGAAATGAAGGCTATTC
>NZ_JFAL01000031.1:0-45516 GCF_006454495.1 Bifidobacterium sp. UTCIF-38
ACCCATTCATTAATCCCACGACATGACGTTACCGCCGCCAGCGAAGACGTCCGGCGTTGTCCCTCTTGCAGGTGTAGGTGACGCCGTTCTTCTTGCCGATGCCCTTTGCACCTTCGGGTGAGCAGAACGCACCGGGGGTGATGCCGTTCTGGACGTTGGGCTTCGGACTGGGGGCAAGATTCGGCGAGGGAGACGGCGAGGGCGAGGGGTTGGGCGACGGCGCCGGCGAGGGCGACGGCTTGGAGACCGGCGGAATCGCGGTGTCCGACTCTGCGGGCACGGTCTGCGCCGGGCAGGAGGCCAGCATCTGGCTCATCGCGGCACGCTCGGCGTTGGTCACGTTGAGCGAGTACTTCGCCTTGATACCGATCTGACGGGCCACGTAGTTACAGCGGTAACCCGTGTTCGCAGGCAGCCACTTGTCGGCCGCATAGTCGCGCTTGCCCTGATTGGCTTGATCGTCGACCGCGAGCAGCACGTACGGGTCGTTCGCGTACTTGATCCGCTGTTCGCTGGACCACGCGTTCGCGCCGGTCTTCCACGCGTTCGACAGGGCGACCACATGGTCGATCTGCACGCCGCCATCATTGTCATCATCCGAACCGCGCGTGAACGAGATGGTGCTGCCGGCGTACGGATCGTGCAGCACGCCCGAACCGATGCGGCAGGTGTCCAGCTTGGTGGGGTTGGTCAGGTCGCGGGAGAGGATATCGTCGCGAGTGCCGCACCCGTTACCGTCCACGTCGACCCATCCGTCGCCGAATGCCGTGCGGACGTAACCCGGCGCGAGCGTGTCATTGGTTTTCAGACCGGCCAGCGCATCCGCGGCCTTGGCTCTGTTAGCCGGATCGGATGCAGTGCCGCCAAGCACCTGATATTCCAGCGGATTGGTTGTCCACAGATGTTCACCATTGGCAGTGTTATATAAGCGGTATACGGGTATGTTCGACGAATCGCTCACATGCCACGCCACCCCTTCGTATTGCCACTGATGAACGGTCACCAAGGCGTCTCTTTCACTTGCGCTAGCCGTGTAATGGTGCTGTCCGTTGTATGGGTTGTACAGACGATATACAGCGAATGAAACTAGCGATGCCGGGGTGACTCACTGCAGGCGGCGAACCGCCACGATGACGCCATATGGCTCGAGTTCCAGATCCTCACCCAGTACAGTCCCGTCGAACAGCGACTTCGATCCTCGGACCGGGGCGTCCGCCCAAGTAACCGGAGTGTTCGCATGATTGAGTATGAAGACGAGCTCCTCGCCGCGATCGGGATAGTACCGAGACGTCACCTCCACCGATTCAGGAGAGGCGATAGTCGTGACTCCAGCTTGTTGGATCACGGATTCGACCACCTTGTCCGTACCGATCTCATCCAGCACGGCACCGGCGAAATACGCCGTACCAGCACCGAAATCGTTGACGGTCACGACCGGCGTACCACGGTAGAACGCATCTCCGCCGTATACGGCCAGCGCACGGGCTCCTCCATCAAGCTTGAGTATGCCGCCCGTCAGGGAGATCGCCGATTCAATAGCATGTCCCGTCTCGTCGCCCTCTAGCGCTCCGGATTCCACTCCCGCCGCAAACACCGCTCGTACATCACGTCCCACCTGATACATGTCCAGCTCCTCGACACGCATGCCGCATACGTCGCGGAATGCACCCGGATATCCGCCAAGAATGACGTTGTCATGCTCGTCATGCATGCCGGACATGATCGTGGTCAGGAACGTGCCGCCAGCCCGCACGAATTCCTCGATTCTCTCCGCCACCCCGGGCTTCACCATCACCATCGCGGGAACCACCAGCACCTTATAGCGCGCCAGTTCCCCCGGAGCGATGTCTTCGGACACCACATCCACCATGATGTTGCGCCTATGGAACGGCGCGTACCAGCGTCGTACCTGATCCGGATAGTCGAATCCTTCAGGCAGCAGGGAGATGTTCTCCGTCGACCAGTAGGAGTCCCAATCGAACATCAACGCCACCGGCGCATTGATCAGGCCTCCCATGAACGACCGTCCATACGCGCTCAGCTCACGGCCAAGCTCCCGTACCTCGTTGTAGACGCGTTCATCCTCGCGGCCGCCATGACTGATCACCGCGCCGTGATACTTCTCGAATCCGCCTCGGGACTGACGAAGCTGGAAATACTGGATGGTGTCGGCGCCATGAGCGATCGCCTGATAGCTCTCCGAACGCATTTTGCCAGGTTCGCGCAGAACATTGCATTCCTGCCAGTTGGTCTGATTGGGGGTTGATTCCATAAGCATGAACGGCTTGCCCTCACCGACTCCGCGCATCAGATCGTGCTTGAACGCATTGTCGGATACGGTGGTGTGCGGGAACGGGTAGTCGTCCCAGCTGATCACGTCCATCTCCTTACCCCAGCGGAAGTAGTCCGCTCCCTCGTAGGTGTCCATGAGATTGGTGGTGATGGGATGGATGGAGTCGAACTTGCGGATGGCGTCCCGCTCGTTGGTATAGGTGGCGAGGAGGGAATCCGACTGGAATCGGCGATAGTCGATATCGCATCCGGACAGCGTAGCCTTGCCTCCGGCGATCCCGTCGCTGATGGCGCTAGGCGGCAGGATCTGGTCGAAGTCAGTGTAGGTGTGACTCCAGAAATTCGCATTCCACGCGCGGTCTACGGCTTCGATCGTGCCATACCGCCGCCGGAGCCATGCGCGAAAAGCCTCAGCGCAGTTGTCGCAGTAGCAAGTACCTCCCAGTTCGTTGGAGACGTGCCATGCGATGAGATGGCCGTTCGAGCCGTAGCGTCTGGCCAAATTGCCCGCCAGCGATGCCGACAATCGCAGGAAATTTGGGGAGTTCGGGCATGCGTTGTGGCGCACTCCGAATAGGTGATGACGTCCCTCGTAATCGGTACGGGTGGTATCGGGATATTGCCGGGCGATCCATGCGGGAAGCGCACCTGTGGAGGTGGCGAGCACGAAACCGAAATCGTGTTCGATCAGCAGGTTGATGATGCGGTCGAGCATGGAGAAGTCGTAATGATGTTCATCAGGTTGAATCAGCGCCCATGAGAACACATTAATCGTGGCCTCGTTGATGCCGGCACGCTCAAGCTTGACGATATCCGATTCCCACTCGGATTCGTCCCATTGCTCAGGATTCCAGTCGCCGCCAAAGACGAAGCGATCGCCCGGAGCAGTGATTCGGACCGGGGAGGGGGATGGGAATGGGGATCGACGGTCGGACATGCTTGGAATAGCCACGATATGCTCCTTCGACATAGGTTCGGGGAGCCGGCTACCTCGCCGGTTCCCTCTAATGGATATTAGTCATTAAACCGATTTAACTGTCAGTTGCAGTATGCCATGCTAGACTCAGCTTGTCAAAACGGGCGTTTAACAAGAAAAACACGCCCGCTCCAGCTTCAGCCTAACGCAGCTACCGTAAACAACCAACGGGAAGGAGACCGGTGATGAAAGTGACCATGCGCGATGTCGCGAAGGCGGCCGGCGTCTCCCCCGCATCCGTATCGTTTGCACTGCGCGGGGATCCGAGAATCAAGCCCGAAACGGCACAGCGGATCAGGGATATCGCCAACCGCATGAACTATTCGGTCAACGCCACTGCCAAGAGCCTGCGGTCAGGGCGCACTGGCGTCATCGAGGCTGCGGTGTTTCAGCTGGATAGGCCTTTCTATTCGCAATTGCTTGCAGGTATCTCGAATGCCGCGCTGGAGCACGGAGTACAGGCCGTGGCCCAGCAGATCTCCACGGGCAAGATCGGCCACGAGAAGAGCATTCTCGAAAAGGTGGCCAATCAGTTCTGCGATGGCGTGATCTTAAGCGCCGGCGGCCTCAGCAACGCCGAGATCATGGAGCTCAGCAAGGGAAAGCCGGTGGTGCTGCTCGACGATCAGTCGTATCAGGGGCCGTTCGACTCCGTGTTCACTCCTTGCGAAGACGGCGCCGAAGCTGCCGTAACCCATCTGTTCGACATGGGATGCCAAAACATTGGTCTGGTTGGCGCGGAATTCCGCCCATTCGACCAAGCGCTGCGGTCCATGCGCGTCGTTGATCGTCGCCTGATCGGATGTCTGCGCGCGTTTGAACGTCATGGCCTCAAACTGGCCGAATCGGCGGTCGTTTCCTTGGATGACTGGGATACGGACGATGCATACAAGGCGGTTTCCAAAACAATCAGCGAGGGACGGTTCACATTCGACGGCCTGTTCTGCATGACCGACGCCGTGGCATTCGGAGTGCTACGCGCTCTGCGTGAGCACGGCATCCGAGTTCCCGATGATGTGGCGGTGATCGGGTTCGACGGCGTGCACGCGGGAGAATACGTGACCCCGTCACTCAGCACCATTGCGGTGAACATCGACGAGATCGCGCGTCAATCCGTAAGCATCCTGTGCCGACGCATCAATGAAGGCCGGCATGGCGCGCCTGCGATGCCGAAACACGTCACCGTCGGCTACGAGGTGGTCGTGCGTGAGTCTTCGGCACGAATTCGTTAAACACGTTTAACTCTTTTTACCCAAGTATCCGTCGAAAGACGGACACAAACTCCTCATATTCCAATCATTTCAAGCGATTTGACTCGTTTTACAGAACGTGCTATAAAAGTAATCGCATGAATCAAATCGGTTTAACGAATTGATCTTGCAGGAGACAGGGTGGTCGCCGACGCATCCACCCGCATGACACCAAACGAAGGAGATTGTGATGTCAAAGAAGACTTGGGCTGCAAGGGCGCTGGCTCTGACCTGTTCGGCGGCGATGCTGGTTCCGCTCGCGGCATGTGGCGGCGGCACGAACGACGCCGGCAAGATCACGCTCAGCTACCTGAGCTGGGACAACGAGCAGACGTCGAAGCCGTACATCGATGAGTTCGAGAAGGAGAACCCGGATATCAAGATCGATTTCAGCTACTCGCCGCCCACCAGTGAGTATCTGTCCACTCTGCAGACCCGTCTGGTCGGCAATCAGGCACCGGACGTGTTCATCATCACCTCCGAGAATCGTGACGATCTCATCGACAACGGCTATGCCAAGGACCTCACCGACGAGCCGTTCATGAAGAACATCTCGCAGGCCAACAAGGACTTCCTCGCCCGCGACGGCAAGGTCTACGGCATGTCCATCATCTCCTGGGCCTCGGGCGTCTCCTACAACAAGGACCTGCTCAAGCAGGTCGGATACGACGAACCTCCGGCGAACTGGGACGATTTCCTCACGCTGTGCAAGAAGCTCAAGGCAGCCGGCATCGAACCGCTGCTCGAACCGAACGCGGACGAACCGAGCCGCTTCATCGACGCCTTCCAAGGTTCCATTCTCACCAAGAAGAACATCGACCCGACCACGCTGATCAACGAGAACCCTCAGAAGCCCGGTACGGATGAGCTGGATGCCGTCAAGGCGTACGCGCGCCTATATGACGAGGGCGGAGTAACCCGCGACACGGTCGGCATCGGCGGTGATGATATGCGTACTCAGTTCACCACCGGACAGGTTGCGATGATCGTCGACGGCGCATGGGCGTTCTCCACCTACGAACAGTCCGGCATGAACTGGGGATTCGCTCCGATGCCGAAGCTCGGCGACGACTATGAGCAGTGGGTGCAGGGCTCTGCCTCACCGGGTTGGGCCATCTACTCCAAGCTCGATGGCGACAAGCTCAAGGCCGCCGAAAAGTTCCTGACCTTCATGTCCAGCAAGTGGGCACTCGATACGCACAACAAGGCTGGAGACGCGGTCACCGTCACCGATTATCAGGGCACGGTCATGGATCAGTACAAGCAGGTGTTCGAGCAGAACATCCAGACCGGCAAGTACTACCTGCACACCAACTACTACTCCAAGCCCGACGTGCTCAAGAGCGAGCTGAAGGCGCAGAACCAGCAGCTGGTTCAAGGCCAGATCACCCCTGCACAGTACGCCAAGAACCTCGACGAGAAGATGTCCTCGGCTCAGTAACCGTCAAGGATGGGCCGGCCCGGTAGCTCAACGCTGATGCCCATAAGACCGGCCCATTCTGCTTTCTTTTCTTTCTCTTTCTTTCCGGACAATAATCCGGGAATCTTCGATATCGACATGACTTCATATGGACTTGATTGGGCAAGGAGGATGTTCATGAGTGAGTCGATTGCGGTGGTGAAGAACCTGCCGCCGCTGGATGAACGGGCGTATCGCAAGCGTCGCAGGATGAAGGGTCTGCGTGACGATCTGACGTCGTTCTGGTTTTTGTTGCCGATTCTGGCTGTGTTCGTGGTGCTGTTCCTGGTGCCGTTGGTGCAGACGCTGATGTTCTCGTTCACTGATTTCAACGGCTACAGCATGGATATGAACTGGGTCGGTCTGGATAATTACAGGAAGGTGTTCTCCGACTCGTCGACCCTGCAGGGTCTCGGGTTCACGATCCTGTACGCGATCGTGGTGATGGTTGGTGTGACCGTGATCGCGATCCCGCTGGCCGTGGTGTTGAACCGCAAGTTCATCGGACGTAATTTCGTGCGCTCGCTGTTCTTCTTCTTCTCGGTGCCGTCGCTGGCGATCATGGGCATGGTATGGAAGTACATCTTCTCCCCGATGAAGACCGGCGTGGTCAACAGCGTGCTGTCGATCTTCGGCGTGGACCCGGTCCCGTGGCTGAGCAATTCGAAGCTCGCCCAGTTCTGCGTGATCTTCATCGCGATCTGGGCCCAGATCGGCTGGCACGCGACCCTGTACCTCGCGTTCCTGCAGGCGATCCCGGCGGACCTGTACGAGCAGGCCACCGTGGACGGCGCCAACAGGTTCCAGCAGTTCGTGCACATCACCCTGCCCCAATTGATGCCCGGCATCGTGACCTCCACGTTCCTGCTGATGAGCGGTGGCCTGAAGGTGTACGACCTGCCGTTCACGATGACCAAGGGCGGTCCGGGCTATTCGACGTACACGGTGACCCAGTCGATCATCCAGCAGGGCATCGGGCAGTCCCAGTACGGCATCGGATCCGCGCTGGCGGTGCTGTTCTTCATCGCCACGGGCGTGGTGGTGTTCCTGCAGATGGGCGTTTCGAACCTGATCTCGAGGAGGTTCCAGTGATGAGCAACGCAACCGACAAGACGACCGAGAAGTCGGGCGGCATGAACTTCACCACCCGCAGGCGCATCGGCTCGGCGGTCACCAGCGTGGTGATGATCGTGGTCGCGCTGGTCTGCGCGGTGCCGCTGTGGTACATCCTGATCAACACGTTCAAGACGATCCCCGACATGGCCGCCAACCCGCTGGGCCTGCCGAAGGAGTGGACGTTCGCGAACTACGCCAAGGCGTTCGAGACCGTGCCGATCGTGCGTTCCCTGGTCAACACGCTGATCGTCACGTTCTTCGGCGTGGCGATCCAGGTGATCGTGGGCGCCCTGGCCGCGTACGGCATGATCCTGCGCAAGTCGGTGTTCACGGCCGGCGTGGGCGCGATCCTGATGGTCGCGTTCGTGGTGCCGGCCCAGTCCACGCTGATCCCCTTGTACCGCATGGAGGCGCAGGCCGGTCTGGTCAACACGCTCGCCGGTCTGGTGATCATCTACCTGGGCGGCGCGGTGTTCTGCTACTTCCTGACCGTGGGCTACATGCGTTCCCTGCCGTTCGAGCTGATCGAGGCGGCGCGCATCGACGGCGCGGGTCCGCTGCGCATCTTCTGGAACATCGTGATGCCGCTGATCCGCCCGATCCTGACGACCGTGGTCGTGTTCCAGACGATGGGTACGTGGAACGACTTCATGAACGCGAACGTGTTCCTGTCCTCCTCGGACCTGAGGACGATCGTGCTGCAGGTGTACAACGCGGTGGGCCAGTTCTCGACCGATTGGCCGAGCTTCATGACCATCACCGTGCTCGCCCTGCTGCCCGTGCTCATCTTCTTCGTGTTCTGCCAGAAATGGATCGTCTCCGGCCTCGTCGCCGGATCAGTCAAAGGCTGACGGAAGAGATTCTCCCCCTATCAAGCGCCGGAAGTTCGTTCACACCCATCGCCTTGGGAATTCCGCAAAAGCGATCTGGATGCAATGAACTTCCGGCGCTTGATGGCGTTCTCTGACACGTACAGAAACGCGTCGCAGAGGTCAGGTCATCACAGACCAGAGACCGATCCAATCAGCTTGAGTACAGCCTCGATAATGCTTACGATACGCCACACCTCGATGACATTGACACGCTGATCACAGCTTTTACCAGCGCGGCGACCATGCTTGTTGGCGGTATGACGACCAGTCCGACGGTTACTCATAGCATTCCTCCTTGTTCGGATGGACCGGCAGATGCCTGCCGGGTTTGCAAGAAGGAGATGCGTCAGTCATGGAGATCGCACCCCGTCGACTACGGCGTGGGGACCGCCAACGACTTGGCCGCACATACCGACACCCCCGGAATAGTCCATAAGCGAGACTCCGCGAACTAACAAGATTCTGATCACGGACAATTACCGCCATTCTTTGAATCAGGAAGACGCGCTTCAGTAAGCCACACTCTATGATTGGTTAAGAGCAGACTGCGTTTTAACTTCAACGAGAGAGGCACACATGAACGCCGAAGCCATACAGTTGACAAAATTGATCACAGGTACGGGGATGAGGTTCGTCATACCGGTGTATCAACGGCCATATTCATGGGAGGAGGAGCAGTGTGCCCAGTTGTGGGAGGATGTTCTTACCGTTGGACGCGCCGCCGAACAAGACCCTGATCATGCTCACAAGCACTTCATTGGTTCCATTGTATGGATCCAAGACGGTGTCATGCGCGCATCAGGTATCACGCCGGCGCTGATCATCGACGGGCAACAGCGTGTTACCACGCTTACACTGATGCTTGTCGCGCTCGCCGAGTATGCCCATAGACACAGCGACGACGAAAATCTTGATTTTTCCTATGAGGAGATCATAGACGACAGCTACTTAGTAAATAAGCACAAGAAAGGCGATGATCATTACCGCCTCACGCTTTCGCAAGGCGATCGAGGCATACTCAGGTCCATCATCGATCACTTAGAGGGAAGGAACGATAGTATCGACGATGAGGACCACCGGCTGATCGGTAACCTCAATTGGTTCCGTGAGCGGCTGGCAAACATCAGTGACCCCAATGCGGTCTGGCACGGCCTTCAGTGCTTGTGGGTAGTTTCCATATCACTCACTCAAGGACAGGACGATCCACAACTCATTTTCGAGTCGATGAACTCCACCGGTAAGGATCTTTCAACCGCCGATCTCGTGCGCAACTACGTGCTCATGGGACAACGGCAGGATGAGCAGGCCGACCTCTATGAACATCACTGGCGCAAAATCGAGGAAGCCTTGGGGGTCGATTCCTACGATCGAATCTTCGACGATTTCCTGCACGACTGGCTGTCCATGCTGTTTGCCCCCTCCAAATTGGTATCGGGTGACGTCTATCGCGTGTTCAAGCAGTATGCTGAAGGCAACGGGTATGCCGAGCCGGATTGCATGAAGAAACTGCTGGATTCGATCCGCCGTTACGCCGGATACTATTCGCGTATCGCTGGCGGCACAGAGTCCGACCCGGGACTCAGAAAAGCATTCAACGAGATAGCCGACCTCAAAGTCAGTGTGGCAAATCCACTCATCATGATGATGTATGAGGACTATCGGCAAAAACTATTCAGTCATGATGATTTTACATCCATGCTTCGGACGTTGATAAGCTACGTGTTCCGCAGAATGACGTGCGAAATGGCATCGAACGGCTTGAACACCTTTTTCCCCACTGTTATCAAGCGTCTCAATGATCTGCGTGAATCCGCTGTTCCTAGCGAATTCAATTATCGCGAGGCGTTCGAGGCCACGCTGTTGGGTGAATCCGGCAGGTTGCGCATGCCATCCGACGAGGAGTTCCGCACAGCGCTGACTGAGCGTGACTGCTATTACCGGTTCCGCGCCAGATACCTGCTGTCTTCCTTGGAGAATTTCCACCACCCGAAGGACCCGATCGATTTTGGCACTGGTGTCTATACCATTGAGCACATCATGCCGCAGAACGCACTGGCTCACACCGAGTGGTGCGACATGCTCGACAATCCTTCTGAAGAGGAATTCAACGCGCATGTAAGCCGACTTGGTAACCTGACATTGACCGCATACAACTCGGAACTCAAGGACGCTACCTTTGAGCAGAAAAAGAAGCGCGCCATCGGTGGTTACAACAACGACTATCTTACCATTTCGGCCGAACTCCGCCGCATCGATCGTTGGGACTTCAACACTATCGCACAACGCGGTGAACGACTTGCCAAGGACGCGCTCGCGATCTGGCCAAGACCATTTCTGCCTGCGGATATCATCGCTAGGTATCGGAACGAAACTACCCAAGTGAAGTCGCTGAGAACGAAGAAGGTTACCCTGTCTACGCTTTGCAGAGCCGGACTGCTCAATCCCGGGGACGAGCTGACCAGCCAGTCTTCGAAGTATCCCGCAAAGGCGATCATCACGAGCAAGTTCACGATTCGTCTAGATAGCGACGGGTCCGACAACGATACGTCCGCCAGCCCATCTGATGCTGCAGTGCGTGTGCTCAAGAGAGCCGGCTCGCCACGCACCACAGCGAACGGATGGACTTTTTGGATACACGAAAACAAAACACTCGCTGACATCCGAAACGAATACTTGGATTCAGATGCATCAGAGGAACAGAGCAGCGATTTCCGCGCTGATTTCTGGGATGGATTCTTCAACCACTGTTCCGAACGCGATGATTTCGCAGAAATCTACGGAGATCAGTCAGACCGCTCACGCAACACCGGTAACTGGGCTTCGTTTGGTGTAGGACAGATCAAGTATCACCCGGAAGCACTCCTGAGCAGACGGCATGGCACTGTAGGCGTCAAGCTGTATTTCAAAAATGCACAGGATATATACAACAAACTACTGATTCATCGTGAAAAAGTTGAAGCGATGATGGACCCATTAGACGGAGTCATAACGTGGGACGACGCCGACAATGACAAGAAGAGTCGACAAGTAACGGTCACCCGCAAAGCCGACTTTGACGCAGAGCATCGTGATGAACTATACAGTTGGATGGAAGACGCTCTACTAGTGATGCAAAAGCTAGTGGCATTCGTTGAATAATAAATAAAGGACAAATCATGCATATCGATCATTTTGCAAACGTAACAAATAAATCATTTAAAAACTATACCAGTAATGAACAACTTGAATCTGTAAACATATTATTCGGCCCTAATGGAAGCGGGAAGTCATCTCTAGCAGGATGGATATATCAGAATTACAACGAACAAACATGTCTGTTCAATACAGAATATGTCCAAAATAATATACAAGCAGTAGATGAAATATCTGGAGTAGCAATTCAAATTGGCAAACAAATTCAACATGAAGATGAGATATCTAAAAAAGAAGAAGAAATAAATAGAATTAAGTTGCAACTCGAAATAGCAAATAAAGCAATTGCGAACGATAGGAATTTACTATATACAAAACTAGACAAGGTACTTCAAGAAGGTAAAAGAAGATTCCAGACAAATAGGATAAAACAAAAACCCTTTGCAGATTCGAAGCCTGAATCAGCCTATGAAATGTGGCAAAAAGACATAAGCGATAAAATGCTATCCTCTAACGATACGGACATCAGGGAATTGGCACATGAAAAGAAAGACAACGACACCATAATACAACACTTAAAATTAGTAAGCTGTGAAGAAGACCGATCTTTAATAGAAGGGCTTCCTCTTTTATTGGAACGTCAAATACCAATACCCGATAAAGAAATATCAGACGATATAGTTTGCTGGCTCCGAGATGGCCTACAATTACACGATAGCTCCAAAGAAGAGGAAGCATGCCTATTTTGCGGCAATAAGTTTAACACAATTATAGTATTCAAAGAAATCCAATTGAGAATTGACAGCGAGCATGCAGATATGCTTACAAGGCTCTCAAAAATCAAAAAGACTTTATATGACATCAAAGAAAAAATCGACTCAGTCCAAATTTCAAATAATAAATTAAAGGAACTATTTAATAATCAATATAGTTACATACTATCAAAAATTGAAGAGAAGGAAAAGCACGCCAATAATTATATTGAGGCAAATGACGATATTGTAATAATTCTTGAAAATATAAATACATTAATATTGAAAGAGAGGCAAGAACGAAGCAAAAGAATAGAGGAAATAGATAAAATATTTAATCTTCGCGAATCTGAAGCAAAAAGTTGGATTGGAAAAGAGCTGTCGAAAGATGATAGTGTCCTACAGTTGCTAAGTTCTATTAATTCTCAAAAAACCAATATTAAAGCACTGACATCGCGCTGCGCTGAAGAAAAAACAGCTCTCGAACATTTAAAGAGTGAAAAGAACACAACTGCCGCATTCGCCAAATTAGCTAATGATTCGCTTGCTTCTCTAGGTGCAACATTTCACCTTGAACCATCTGATCAGAAAGATCAATATGATGTAATATCTGAAGATGGAAACATAATTAAGGCCGCCGATCTAAGTGAAGGCGAGATGCGACTACTTGCCTTCTTGCATTATTATTATTCTTTATTTGAGTCAATTAGCAATGGCAAGCCAGTTTTCCGATCTGAGCTAAAAGTTATAGTTATCGATGATCCAATTACGAGCCTAGACGCCGATAATCGCTTTATTCTCACCGAGGTTTTAATCGGCCTTATAGACCAGGTATGCAAAGACAACGATGTTCAATTATTTATTTTCACTCACTCATCTTTGGATTTCCATAACTTAATCTACCGATATCGATCTTCAAAGAATATCTGCATGCTTCTTGTTACAAAAAGTGTTTCTGGGGACAGTGAGGTAGATAAATTAAATCCAGATGAGATTAATAATTATAGCGATTATTATCGATCAACTCTTAAAGAATTATTTAACTTCATTGAGGTGCCATCTGGTAAGGTAAATTCTGTTCCTTGTGCCATTCAATATGCAAATAAGATGCGTTTTATAATTGAATCACACGCTCGAACTCATTATCAAATCGAAAATGTAACTGCCAATAAAAAACAGATTGCTTATATCGAAAATATATATGGAATCACTAGAGACACCGCGAAACAAGCATTCTCTAGTAGTCTTGATGTAATTAATGCTTTATCTCACGGATTATCGTTTACCGACGAGTTGGTAAACGAAATATCACCTCGAGCCATACAACGTGCTGTACGTTGCATCATCTGTATTCTCTATAATAAAGATCCAGATCATATTTTATGCATGTATGGCCAATCCGGTCAAAGCAATTTTAAACAGAAGCTTCAGCAATGGAGTTCTTATATCTTAGGCATGTAAAGTCGGAGTTTTTGTCACTCTATGTGGAGAGTAGCTATGCCCCAGCGTCTTCGCCGAGACTTCATTGCGTGTGTGCGTGAGAGGAACGTTATCCTGTACGGTTTCAGACAAGAAATTGCAATGTAAGCTCATGGTTTTTCCTGGTGATGTGAGAGGCATCGGTGCCGCCGCCTGTATGTTCCCGGGTTGCGAGTCGATTCGATCCGGCCGGTTGCCGCCGGCCGGCGCTCCGGGAAGGAAAGGATCATGGCGATACCGATGCCCATTCAACAAGATATCAGGAGACTCGACCGGCAGGGGTTGTCCCGCGCGGAGATAGCGTTGCGGCTGCATGTCGATCGGGGGACGGTCGCGAAATACGCGGATATTGTGTGTTCGATTGGGAGCGGGTCATCAGTCGGCCGATTGGGTGACAGAAACTGGCAGTTTTTCCTTGGCCATCTCTATGAGCACGGGTATGGCGCGACAAAGCGAAGGCTTATAGAGTGGTATGAAAGGGCCGCAGATCAAGGTGAGGACCGGGTGCAGAAGAGGCTAATGCAATTGCTTGGTAGCGTTGTATCCTTCGCAAGCTTCCCGTCCGGCGATCAACATCATCTCCGGCACCGTCATCAACAGCACCATTGACCAGAGCAACAGCATGATGCGTTGAATTGAACCTCTTTCTTCCTAGCGGAACGAATCCAAGGTCTCTTCGACTCACATTTGTCTCAGAAAACTGTAAGTGGCTGTCGTCCCGTCCCCCGAAACAAAAGGCAACCGGTGCCTCTGTCATTCCATAGGCGCAAACCAGACCTTGCCGTTGGCGTCGCAGGTTTGGAAGTATGTGCCTTGCTCGGACTCCTCGATCGGCTGCCCTGCAGAGTTGTAGCGCGCAGGCTTCCACTGACCAAGGTTGTGAGTGACTCCATTGATGGTCACAGCGTTTTTGCCCCATGTGGACGAACCGCCATGATCGTTGTGGATCTCGTAATACGTGGATCCCTTTGGCGTGTGCAGTGCATGCAACTGATTACGTCCGGCGACATCGATGCTCGCCTGGCATTCGGCGGCCGTGTAACAGTCGCCCGCCAGCGTGTACCCCTCGGCAGTCCGAACGGAGGCGGATTGACCGGATCGCCGCTTCGACAACGATGAGGATTCACCGGCAGGGTTCCGATCACCCGCTGCGGAAGCGGCAGCCGCATTAGACGCAGCATCGTATGTGGCGATCGCTTCGGTCAACGATCTCATATCATTCGTCAGGGCAGTAGTCGCCTGCTGCATCGCCGCCGGATCGTGACGGTCGACAGCACCTGCAGCATTCACTTCCTTGGACAGCGCGTCGAGCGCATTCTTCACCTGTGCATCGCCGGTTCGCCAGTTGGGAGCATCGATCGCTGCTTGAGCAGCAGACAAAGCAGAATCGAGCGCTTTACAAGCGTCAGCCGTCTGCTTAAGGTCGCGATACTGCCCGAGATCATTCACAATCTGCACGATCGCTTGCGCGGTACCGTTCTGGTCGCGCGATTCCCGGTCAAGCGCCGCAACCGTCCGGGATATCCCCTCATTACCATCAGCCGATGGGTTACTCAAGCTCCCAGCATCCCTGTTCTCGAGCGCGTCAGCCTTGGCGAGTTGGGATTGCAGAGAGCTGACCATGATGGCCATGCTCACAGGAAGTTCTTCCGTCGAGTAGGAGACGGATGCCGCATACCCCGTAGCGTGTGCCAATGTTGCCCGTGAATCCTGAGCTTCAACAAGCGCGCGATCATACTGTTGCCGCAGCGACTGCCCCTCGTACGCCTGCGCAGCGACGGGAACCGCGCATACAGCGATCGCAGCCAGCGCCGAAGTAACGATCACAACGGGCTTTGCGCGTCCTCTGCCATATTGCAGAGACAGTGACATAGGCGTCGGAGAAACCTGCCAGCCGAAGCCGGCTGAAGCGCGCGCCGCATGACGACCTCGCACGGAGAGAGCCCCGCTTCCCCTCGCCTTGCTGGAATGCCTCCCATGATATCCGATCATAGTCTTCTTCCCTCTCCGAGCACCCGCCGTACACCCCCACGACGGAACAAGACTTCAATCCTTATAACTCCTAGTGTACCCGGACGGCCCCATCAGCTAAACCTGCCTGTCACGTATAAGCAACAAGAACTGGACCACGATCTACAGTCATCACATACGTGGCCAGAACCAAGATGCGCATCACATAACGACAATTATGTGATGCGCATCTTGGTTCTGGCCACACTCTTCTACCAGTTATCAGTCATCTTCACTGGCATTAGCGCGATACTGAGAGCTGATCAACAGCATAAGCATGAAATGCAATACCTTCATCACGCCAACCGTGTGCAATCAACCCTCGCTTTTCCGTGTCATTGCTGACCAGCATGTGGCGGTTCGTGCGTACATCATACAGACGATGAATGGAGATTCCGCCAGTAGTAATAGTGCGGTACACTGATTCCTCCACCCATCCATTGCGCCTCAGCACATTAATCTCATCCGTATTCCCTGTATAGATGTAGTCATCAGTACTCGTATTATGCATACGACTGATGGTCACGGTTGAAGGCTGAGCAGCAGAGACACCCGTCTTGTCTGCGGAGATCCCGTTCGACGAAGAAGTCCCCAAGGAAATAGCATCCTTGTTCGAGGCCTCGCCCGAATCCTGAGTCGGTCCAGATTCCGCATCAGGCAGCACTCGGAATACGATTCCCTCTTTAAGCCAGCCGGTCCAATCCTGACCGAGCACCGTGGTCTCATTGGCCTGTGCAGAGAATAGATGCGTGCGATGAGTGGACTGATAGAAACGGTATACGGGAACCGTTTCAATAGTGTGCGTACTGTCTCCCTGTTGCGACTGTGGGAACACCTTTGAGAGGAAATCGAGGTAGCGCTGCTGAGCCGTGACGTTCTCGCAGAACACATCGGTAAAGCCATGCGGCCCATACTCCGGATACCACGTAGACACGTTCTTGGCGCCAGCCTGCTCAAGAGCCTGTTCCATCATCACCGTCTGACGGTAGGACACGGTCCTATCATTCTGTCCGTGGACCAGCAACATCGGGGCTGCCTTGGCGCTCACGTATGTCAGAGGACTCGCCTCCTTGGCCTGCGCTTCGGTGTACTGCTTCCCCTCCGTCACTCCGAACAGCAGATTCTTCGCATATACGGCAGTGGAGACGTCATCTCCCGAGAGCTTGCCCCAGTCGTCGACATCTGAGATGCCGAAGCCGCTGATGACCGCCTGAACATCGCTGGATACGGCTGCCTTGTTGCCATCCTGAGTGTTGACGAACTGGCGACTCCCGTTGGTCACGCCCATCATCATCGCCAGATGCGCGCCAGCGGATTCTCCGAATACGGCGATACGATCCGGATCGATGCCGTATTCCGTAGCGTGCTCACGCAGGAAGCGCACGGCGGAGTTGCAGTCATTGATCTGAGCCGGCCAAGGGGATTCCGCGGCAAGTCGATAGTTGATGGATGCGACGACATAGCCGCTCTGCAGCAGTGTATTCACCAGCGGCATGCGTTCGGAAAGGAACGACTTATCGCCGTGGATCCATGCGCCGCCGTGGATGAAGACGACAACCGGCTGCCCCTTGCTGCCTGCTGCCGTCGAGGTATCCGCCGCATTGTAGACATCCAGTTTCTGTGTCTGTTCCGCGCTCCACGGAGCCATATAGGGAACGTCCGCGTGAGTAACGATGTTCCCATTGACTACCGTGGTGCCGGTCGACGGAGTGACCGGTGCCGCGTCAGATTTATCGGAATCTGCATTCCCATCCGAAGTCGTCGAATCACTATTATCGTCGCTTGTGCCGGCGCTGGCTTCAGTACCTGTGTTCGTAGCACCTGTCGTGCTATCGACAGAGTTTCCATCATTGGCACCGGCTTTCTTGTCTGATTCCGAGTTCAGCTCATTAGTGGATGGAACATCCTCGGCACCCGTCGCAGCAGACTTGTCTTCCTCGGCCTCGGTACTCGATTCCTGATCATTCGAGGCAGCTCCGATGTTGCGGTCGGTCTCCCGAAGAGACACAGCAGCGCTTTCCGGCACCACGGAATCAGCCAGTGCCCGCACCGGCATTACGGCAGTAGCAAACATTGCCATCACGGCCAGTACCGCACATACGACATGCGTCATTCGAGAGGATGCACTTCCACCCATATAGCCATCACCTACAGTCTCGGCTCTCAACAAATACTTGAGCCACTATAGTCGGTGGACGTACATCGCATTATTCGGATGCTCTCATACAACCAATAAAGGAAGGTGGGTGCCGGGGAACTCGCCTCCGGCACCCACCTGTCTGACTAATTTATCCAATTATCGCCTCAGACAGCGGCTGATAGTCACTCGGCAGGATCATATGCCTTGAAGGCAACACTCTCACCAGTCCAGCCGTTGTTCTGCAGAACCTTGTACTCATTCTCGTCGGACGTGTAGAGGAAGTTGCCATCCTTGCGCAGACGGTATACAGACAGGGTACCGTCAGCCGGCAGAGCAAAGGCAACATCTTCACCAGTCCAGCCATGGCTCTGCTGGAACTTGTACTCATTCTCATCAGCCGTGTACAGGAACACCGTGCCCTTGCGCAGACGGTAGACCTTGGTCGCATCCTTCGTGTCGGTCGGAACACCATCGAAGACAGCGCCCTCACCAATCCAGCCGTTGGCCTGCAGAACCTTGTACTCGTTTTCGTCGGCAGTGAGCAGACGCTGGCTGCCCTTGTGCAGACGGTAGACCGGAACCTTACCCTCAGTCGGCTGCTCCGGCTGACCCGGGGTAGGCGTCTCGCCGCCCTCGCCGAGGGTCACGGTCACGGTCTTGCCGGACTGGCGGCCGGTGACGGTGAGCTTGTAGCCTTCCTTCGCGTTCTTCAGCGCGATCTCGGTGGTGCCGGCGGTCTGGACGCGCACGCCGGAGAGCGGAGTGCTGGAGGCGGACTGGTCGACGACCTTGCCGGAGGCGTCGGTCAGCTGGTAGGCGAGAACCGCGTCACCGTTGAAACCGGTGGCCTTGGCGGTGTAGGCACCGTCCTTGCCCTCGACGCTCACCTGAGCGCCGTCGGACAGCTTCTTCTGGGCGTCGGTGCTGGTGGCGAGGCCGAGCGCGTTGCCGATGGTGTAGAAGTTGTCGGTCTGGTCGGTCAGGCCGTCGACGCGGGAGGCGTTCGGGCCGGAGGCGGCGATGCGTAGCTGAGTGCCGGTGTGGCTCATGTTGCCCTGAGCGTCGCTCGGATCGGCCTTGCCTTCGACGTCGTTGGAGGTGTCCTTGCCGTTGCCGTAGAGGTCGTCCTCGGAGGTGCCGTAGGAGATGACGGTCTTGGAACCGTCACGGTTCTTGAGCACGGTGCTGAGGGCGTAGATCGGCTGGGACTCGACGATCTGGGAGGTGTGGGCGTGGTCGGCGGTGACGATGACGAGTGTGTTGCTCAGGTCGACCTTGGCGAGGGCCGCGGAGATGGCCTTGTCGAGGTCGTCGGTCTCACCGATCTGGCCGCAGGCGTTGGCGTTGTGGTCCTGCTTGTCGATCGAGGCACCCTCGACCTGCAGGAAGTAGCCGTTCTTCTGGCCGTTCGGGTTCTTCTGCAGCAGGTCGATCGACTTGCTGGTGAAGTCGGCGAGGGACGCGCCCTGGTTGCCGAGCCACTTCTGGTTGACGGTGCAGACGGTCGGGTTCTCGTCCTTCTTCGGGTCCTGCTTGGTGGCGACGGACGGGTTGAACTCGGTCGGCAGGTTGCCGTCGCCGAGCAGGGCGAGGACCGGCTTGGTCTGGTCGGCGGAGGAGAGGTTCTTGAAGCCGTTCACGTCACCGGACTTGACGGTCTGGAAGCCACGGGCCGCGGCCTGATCCCACAGGGTCTTGCCGTCGAGGCCGAACTGGTTGAAGTACTTGGCGCCACCGCCGATGGTCACGTCGGCGCGGGTGTCGAGCAGCTGCTCGGAGATGGAACCGATGCCGCCGTTGGCCTTGAGCTGGTCGGCGAGGCAACGCTTGGCGGCTTCAGCGGCACCGTCGGAGGCGTCGATCTTGCCATCCTTGTTGGTGTCGGTCTTGCCGTCCCACTTACCCTGCGGGCCGTAGCAGGCGCGCTCGGAGGAGTGGGATTCGAGGACGGCCGGGGTGGCGTCCTGGATCTCGGCGGTGGTCACGTTGCCCGTGGCCTTGCCGGCGGCCTTGGCGAGCTCGATGAGGTTGAGCTGCGGGTTGCCCTTGACGTCGATGTCGACGGCGTTGTTGTAGGTCTTGGTGCCGGTGGCCCAGCCGGAGCCGGACGCGGAGGAGTCGGTGACCGGGGTCAGGACGCCCGCGGTCTTGGAGCCGGCGAGCGTACCGTCGGACTTCTTGGCCAGCAGGCCATCGTTGGAGCTGTTGCCCAGCGAGAAGGTGGTGTACTGGCCGACACCGGTCTCGACACCCTGCGTGGGCTGGCCGAGGCGGTCGATGCCCTCGAACTTGCCGTTGAGGCCGTGCAGGTAGTTGCGGGCGACGGTGATCTCGGAATCACCCATGCCGTCGCCGATGAACAGGATCACGTTCTTAGCGTTCTTCGAGCCGACGGCGGCGATGCGCTGCGCACCGCCGTGGACGGACAGAGCCGCGACGTCCTTACCTTCCGCGGCAGTCGCCGTGCCCGCGACACCCGCGAGCGTGGCCACCGCGGCGAAGGCGGCCACTGCCGCCTTCAGACCATTGTGCTTCCCCATGATTGGTCCTTTCGTACCTCTGATTTCAGTACGAGGCTCACGTTAGGAATCGTATCCGTCGCCTGAACGACACCTATGGGGCACCTTGGGGATATTTGGGTGAATTCTTGGAATACTCTGAGAATGATAATCAATACTGGCGAAAGCCAGCAACCTCCTCATCAGAAAAACGAGAATGCCGTCCACATCTGCTGGTCAAGTCAAGCATTCGCCCAATGCACTTATCCGCCATCGGCTTAAAATAATGACACAGGGGAACCTCGATAACCATCAGCAAGATCACATGTATGGCAATATATAAGGCATTATCCCCTATATTAAATCGGTAAAGAATCGGTTCAATAATGAAGTATCCTATAAGAAGATACTCATGTGTCACCATAATAAATAATGAATTACGAGAAGACCAATTCAGAATGTCACTAATCAATGGAATATTATGAACAATTACACCAATCCCAAATACAGCCATGGTGCCAGTAATAGCTAGCAATAAAGAAAGTGGCGGGAAGCTCGCTCTGAGCATATGATAATCCACTGCACCAAAAGCAAAACACCATATTACATTGGGCACAATCAATAATGGCAACAAGAACTTAAAACGATCTATGACCGCAGGCAGATATACATGAGCCACGTATCCCAAAAGCACAAACGGAGTCATAGTAAGTATTTCAATACAGGCAGTCAGCGGATAATAAATTACCTTCATCACACTGAATGGCTGCACTCTTGCAGTTACATAGTTACCCACAAACGCGAAAACCATATACATAAGTATGGCAATGCCAACTAGATACAGCTCTGATTGAACATATGAAGCCAGTATAGAAGTTACTGCTTTTGCAACTACCAGAGTGACCAAAAACCACAGTACGTTGATACCATACAGAACAAGAGTTTGATAAACATCCCATACAAGATCGCGCTTCCCCATCTGCCGTAAGTAGAAATAACGCACTATTAAGTCATAGACCAAGAAGCACAATGAATAAAAAATATAATTTGCAAACAGCTTTCTCTCACTATGCAGAGACGCACAAATTCTATCCCACAATGAGCCAGAGAGCCGTTCTCGTCTCATAACAGCGCCACTAATAATGAAAAAGAGCGGCATATGAAAAGAGTATATGAGAGCTCTACCATAAGTGTCCATTGGCAAAGTATGGCCGATGACCACAAATATAATTCCCATGCCTCGCGCCATATCATATGCCGCGACACGATGCAGCGATGTTGTCTTCTGCCCTGCAACCATATTGCCAAAGCTCTTATGCTCAGCGTCAAATACCACGAATCACTTCTTCCCCTGCAGCTTCCGAGCCACCACCTTGAGCAGTTCCCTCTGCTTGGACCCGCTCGGTGCGATCGCGTCCGCATACTTTCTGATCGGGCTGTCCTCGGCGATCGCGCGCTCGTGGTGCACCGCGGGCTTCGGGCGCTTCACGTCCGCGAGCACGGCCATCGTCTGCAGCGAGAACGGGGTCTTGCGCGCGTAGCTCCAGTACAGCGGGCCGAAATCGCACCACGGGTTCTTCCACGGCTTGTCGAAGCCCGCATAATGCACGATCTTCGGGTGCTTGCGAGACTCCAGATACGCCTGATACACAGCGGCCGGCGCGAAGTCGAACACGCCGTGCACGCGGCCGGCGCAGTCGTGCATGACGTTCCAGTCGTACGGCAGGTACGTCACGTCGCCCTCGCACTCCATGTTGAGGATGTCCTGGTCGTTGTAGATGAAGCCGGGGCGCGACGCGATATCCAGCCATTCGGGCACCGTGTGGATGTCCCGCATGCGATCGAGGTTCATCACCAGCACGCCCGCCTGGAAGTAGTCGAACGGCTGCTTCATATGCAGCTTGGAATCCACGTACTCCAAGCGTTTGCCGTCCTTCATGTTGAGGTTGCCGAGGAAGTCGAGGTCGCGCACTGCGCCGAGCGCACAGTCGCCGAGCGGGGTGTCGTACAGTTCGGCGATGTCCGCGTTGACCACGAGATCGGAGTCGAGGTACAGGATCTTCGAGTAGAACGGCAGCGCGTCCTGGATGATGAACCGGTAGTAGGTCTCCACGCTGATGTGCGCGTTGCTTGTGGTCAGCTCGTATCCGGCCATCGCCCGGCTCACATCGTAGAAGCGGATCTCCGCGTTGGGGAACTCGGCGAGGAACTGCGTGATGTTCTGCTTGTTCTGCTCGGAGATGTCACGCTCCAGCACGATCACGTCGTAGAAGCGCTCCGGGTTCGCATTCGCAAGCATCGAGTAGATCGTGGTGGTGAGCATCGGCACGTAGTTGTCGTCCGCCGCGAAGATCACCGGCACGACATCGCGCGGATTGCGGTCCAGCGGCTCCAGAGAGCCGACCGGCTCCGGGTGCGTGAAGTGGACGCACTGCAGCTGCTTGATCCTCCAGCCGTGCTCCGGACCGGAGACACGCTGGTGATGCGCGATGAAGATGTTGAGCAGTCGCTCCGCGAGATGCCCCGGCGTGCGCAGCGTCTGCACGTCCGCCAGCGAATGGTCCCACTCCTCCGTGAACTCGTCGAGCAGTGGGAACAGCCACTCGCAGTACTCGTTGAAGATCGCCTTCCTCATGATGAACATGTTGCAGAAGCACGCCTTGTGGCCGTTCAGCACTGCATCCGCATCCTCGCGGTACTCCGGGTGACGTGCGCACAGGATGTCGTACATGTGGCGCAGATCCTTGAGGTGCAGGTGCGCGTCGCCGTCCCAATGATCCTTGAGATTGGCGAATCCGCCGAACGCGCGCACATCGTTGAGAGGCGAGGTGATCACGTCCCAGCCGTTCACCTCGCGGGCGATGCTGTAGTCGTCCAGACCATACTCGGCGATCGCCAGATCGTCGATGTACCCGTCCATGATCTCGCCGTAGTCGTTCTGCTGGTGCTCGAGCTCGGTGAAGTCGAAGTAGCGGCGGTAGTGGCAGAAGCCGTAGTAGTCGGCGTCGGCGTTCTTCCACGCCCAGTACTGGGCGGTGAGCTCGCAGTACATCGGGTTCTTCTCGGAGATGTTCTCGCCCTCATCGTCGTGCAGCATGTCCTCGAACAGCCTCGGCGCGTTGGCCGCCCCAACCTGGATCGGCACGATGCTCGCGCCGTCCGGCACGGCCGCCGGCTTGTGCGCCGACACGAACAGCTTGATGCGGGCCGGCTGCTGCGGCTTGGAAGACTGCGCTGTAAGAGCCATGTGTAGTACTCCGTCTTACTTCGACAAATACGACTAACACTTTAGAATATATGGGAGTGCCGAGCGACCGGCGGCGGATCCGTCCCCGAAAGTTTCGCATGAGATACGCATGAGATAGGATAGGACGCTTGTGAAGAACCTAGTCAAGAGTCTCCAGCAGAGGTACCACTACGCGCTGATCGTGTTCAAGGAGCTGGTGAAGACCAACTTCAAGCTGCGCTACCAGGGCTCCTTCCTGGGAGTCCTGTGGTCGGTGCTGCAGCCGCTGATGCTGTTCGCCGTCATGTACGTGGTGTTCGTCAAGTTCCTCAAGTTCTCCGACGGTACGCCCACGTTCCCGATCTCCCTGCTGTGCGGCACCTGCCTGTGGCAGTTCTTCTCCGAATCGACGAGCATGGGCATGCGCGCGATCGTCGACCGCGGCGATCTGCTGCGCAAGATCCACTTCCCGAACTACATCATCGTCGCGTCGACGACGATGGGTTCGATGATCTCGCTGGCGATCAACCTGTGCGTCGTGATCCTGTTCGGCACGTTCGCGCACGCCCACTACACGTGGCGCGTGCTGTTGGTCATTCCCAGCATCATCCAGCTGTACGCGATCTCCCTTGGTGTGGCGCTGCTGCTCGGCTCCCTGTACGTGTACTTCCGTGATATCGGGCACATCTGGGAGGTCCTGTTGCAGGCGATGTTCTACGCGACCCCTATCATCTACCCGATCTCGATGGTCCAGAAGAACCCCGAGTTCAGCTGGGCCGCGGACCTGCTCATGCTGATGCCCACCACGCAGACGATCATGGACATCCGCCACAACCTGCTCTCGCCGGAGTACGTGCCGACGATCTGGACGATGATCGACAACCGCTGGCTGTGCCTGCTGCCGTACGTGCTGTCCGTGATCGTGCTGTGGGCCGGCATCCACGTGTTCCGCAAGTACAGCGCGAAGTTCGCGGAGGTGCTGTGATATGGGTGATTCCGCAATCGAGAAGAAGGAGACCTCGAACGTGACGGATAAGACCAGCGTGACCGAAGTCGAGAACACCAACGACTCCAATGACGACCGTCCGGTCGTGCTCAAGGTCGAGCACGTCGCCAAGTCGTTCCGTCTGCCCACCGAACAGGCCACGGGGCTCAAGATGGCGTTCCTCAACTGGACGCGCGGCATCAAGGGCTACACCGAGCAGCAGGTGCTGCGCGACATCAACTTCGAGGTGCATCAGGGCGATTTCTTCGGCATCGTCGGACGCAACGGTTCCGGCAAGTCCACGCTGCTCAAGATCATCTCCCAGATCTACATGCCGGAGAAGGGCCATGTGACGGTCACGGGCAAGCTCGTGCCGTTCATCGAGTTGGGCGTCGGTTTCAACCCGGAGCTGACCGGCCGCGAGAACGTGTACCTCAACGGCGCGCTTCTCGGCTTCAGCCGCGAGGAGATCGACGCGATGTATGACGACATCGTCGATTTCGCGGAGCTCGGCGACTTCATGGACCAGAAGCTCAAGAACTACTCGTCCGGCATGCAGGTGCGACTCGCGTTCTCCGTCGCGATCAAGGCGCAGGGCGACATTCTGGTCCTCGACGAGGTGCTCGCCGTGGGCGACGAGGCGTTCCAGCGCAAGTGCGACAACTTCTTCGCCGAGATCCGCAAGGACCCCACCAAAACCGTCATCCTGGTCACCCACTCGATGGATGCGGTCAAGAAATACTGCAACAAGGCCATCCTCATCAAGGACGGCGAGATCATCGTCAGCGGCAACAAGAACGACGTGGCGGATCGGTACACGCTGGAGAACTTGAAGCGCGAGGGCAAAGCGGCGGATGCCGGACAGCGTTCCGACGGCTCGTACCCAACCGGCCTGAACGAGACGGTGCCGCTGTTGGCCGTTCGACCCAGCAAGGAACCGGTGTGTACCATCGACGACGGCTTCGACTTCGAAGTGGAGTACGACTACCGCGGGGACAAGGACTTCTACGTGGCCCTCGCCCTGCACGATATCCGCCGTGGAGGCGTCTCGTACGGAGACAGCTTCGATCTTGCGAAGCGCGGACATCACACGGCGCACTTCCATCTGCCGATGAATCTCTTTAACAACGGCGAGTTCCGTCTCATGGCGTCGATGCACGAGTATCTGAATGGCGTGGACGATCATGAGCATGTGCAGATGGTGGCTTTCACCAACGAGGGCAATTCGTGCGACTTCTCGCTACGCGATCCGAAGGGTGCGGATAACTTCGCGCTGATCAACAAGTCAGTACTGCAGTACCGGTCTCTTGATACCGATCTCGCAGTACGGCAGACAGTCATCAAGCAGCGATAACGTTTCTGAGCATACGCAATTGCAATGTAAATAGCTGCTATGAGGGGTAACAGATGCGAAAGATCGTCATATTAGGCGGAAACGGTTTTCTTGGGAAAAAATTGACTGAACAGCTCAGCCGAATTCCCACCAATGCCGTAGTCGTCTACGACCGCAAGCTACCCTCAAACAATCAGAGATTCGCCAACGTCGAGTACATTTCGGGCGAATTCGTCACTGGGTACGACTTTGCCAGCCTAGTTCGGGGTGCTTACCTTGTTATTCACTTGATCAGCACATCAGTTCCCGGAACGGAAAAAGGACCATTGGATGAGATCCACGCCAATGTCATTCCTTCCGTGGAGCTTTTTGACGCTTGCGTTGCCGAAAGCGTCGCAAGGCTGTTGTTCCTTTCCAGCGGTGGCACGATCTATGGCGGGTCAGCCTATCGCGCCAATCGTGAGACGGATCCGCCCTCACCATATAACACATACGGCCTGCAGAAGGTCATGATCGAACAGGCGCTGCAACTGACTTCGCATTACAGCTCCATGCAGTACCAGATCATCCGGCTTTCCAACCCCTATGGCCCCGGGCAGAACCCGCACGGTCCACTGGGGCTGATTACGAAACTGGTCTACCAGGCGACCAATCATGACATCATTCATATCTTTGGCGACGGATCGGTAGTACGCGATTTCATTTACATCGATGATGCCATTCAGGGAATCATCGATGTCATCGAACACGGCGAAATGAACTCCATATACAATCTCGGACGCGGAACCGGAGTCTCCGTTGCCGATGTGATCACGACAATAGAAGCTGCACTGCCGGAATCGCTTAACATAATGTATGAGCCAGCGCGTAAAGTTGACGCGCCATATTCAGTCTTGGATATCTCGAAATATCGCGCTATATCTACCATCGACGAATTCATTCCCTTGGCAGAAGGCATTAAGCGTACTCATAACTTCTTCATCACTCACTCCGAATAAGAATTAACCGGCGGTTACCATGTCATCTAACGAGGACCAAGAAACAAATGGCACGGCGTTCATGAACGCAGAGTGGTCGCACAAAGTCATTGCTATTATCAGCGCGATGCTTGTTGTGATCATCACCATCGGTTCGGTATATCTATTTTTCGATCAGCGCTCATTCGCCAGAGAACCAATGACGCCATTTACCCAAGCCAACAAGGTCACCCTTCCAAACTACTATAAAGAAAACATGGTTTTCCAACAAGGAAAGACTATCACCATTCAGGGAAAGACCTCGCCCAATGGCACTCTTACCGCAACTCTACAGTCAAAAACGGAGCAGAGTTCGCAGACATCGTCTGCCGATGACAAAGGGCGATTTGAAATCGCATTACCGGCTCCACCTGCCCAGCTCAAAGCATACACATTTACCATTTCAAGCGGAAACAAAGTCCTGCGGCAAATCAAACATGCGTATGTAGGCAATGTTTTTCTTGCTGCAGGACAGTCTAATATGGAAGTCAACTACTACGACTACTACAATACAGAATCTGAGGAACGTGCGAATCTCGGCAACGCAGCAGATGTCACTGATTTGCCAGCTCCCATCAACGATATGCATGTGTATTTTCTGGTGACCGATCATCAATCCTCGGAGCAGACACAAGACAATCTTCCACTCCGAGAGTATAATTCTGATTCCTGGTTACCTGCGAATACCGTCAATGCTGACTACCTTGGCTATCTACCGCAGTATTTTGCAGAGCAACTACGGTCCAACAGCCCGGAAATCCCCATAGGCATTATCCAAACGGCGTGGGGCGGCACTGAAATCGCACGACATATGGCCGGAGGTGATATCTACAACAACCATGTCGCCCCGCTCAAAATGTTCAATATCGCTGGAATTCTCTGGTATCAGGGCGAACAAGACGGCATGTCAGACGACATGGCGCTTGCCTACCAGTACAACTTCTCCACACTTATCAAGCAGTATCGGAAACTATTCGATAATTCACAGCTACCGTTCCTATACGTGCAACTCGCTCGATTCCCCGGCAACGACGATTGGGCCAAAGTGCGCCAAGCACAGTTCGTTGTCGCAGCAAACGTCGATGGCAAGGATGGTACAGCGATGACCGTGAGCCTCGACACCGATAAGGGAACCAACGGCATCATCCATCCGCTTGGAAAGGAAATACTGGCCCAGCGCATGGCAAGCCAGTGGAAGGCGATCAACAATAACCGTACCGTTCCTAGCGGTCCACTGGCGCAAAAAGCGGTCTCTCGTCATCGTGGTCAGGTAGCGGAGATCACCTTCCGTGAAGATACCGCTAACGGTCTGAATGTTCGCAGGCCGAACTATTCCAAAAACGCGACCTCAAAGAATCTGTCGCGTGCAACTGATGAGTCTCTCACCGGCTTTGAGGTGGCGGGGAGCGATGGTGTCTACCATTCAGCCGAAGCTGTCATTCAGGATGACGCCATCTCCGTTTTTTCAGATGCAGTAGATGACATACGTCAAGTGCGTTATCTATGGTCCGCAAATCCTGAATGCGACACGCTCTTATACAATTCCTATCATCTTCCAGCAAGTCCGTTTACTCTCAGTGTTCTGAATGATGAATCATGACATTGCTTAAACCGCGGTCAAGGGTATGAACCCGAGTATCTTTACACGGTGAGAAGACGTATTCGGCCCATCAAACAGAAAGGTGTTTCGGTGGAACAGTCATCGACGACAAGCAATCAGTATGTCCACAACGTTTCCGCGGT
Source organism: Bifidobacterium sp. UTCIF-38 (assembly GCF_006454495.1). Classification (NCBI taxonomy): domain Bacteria; kingdom Bacillati; phylum Actinomycetota; class Actinomycetes; order Bifidobacteriales; family Bifidobacteriaceae; genus Bifidobacterium; species Bifidobacterium sp. UTCIF-38. The sequence goes on from NZ_JFAL01000031.1 coordinate 28,280, forward strand.
CATCCCGGTATACGGAGGAGAGAAGACCCTTGAGAAGGTGGTCACAGAGCTGGCTGACTTCCATACCGTTCGTCGATCCCCCCAAGGGCATCTGTATCGAGTGAGCGAGATCCTGCCTGTGTTCGATCACGGCCGGGACCGTTCCGACGTGATTATCAGGGAACTTGAACGGCGTTACCCCTTCGTCCATGGAGTTTGGCTGAGCCGCAATTACGGCCAGCACCCGGCCACTCTCGCCGGCATCTCGCAAAGCACGGGAGCTTGGGTGGTGACCATGGATGAGGATGGTCAGCACGATCCTCATGCCATCGGGGACATGTTGGATGTCGCCATGCGCGAGCAGGCGGACGTCATCTATGCGAAGCCGACCAATGCGGCCCCGCATTCGCTGTTCCGCAACCTCACCTCGTGGGGTGCCAAGTTCGTCGCGAAGCATCTGCTCGGTTCGAACGACGCACCGAAGTATCAGAGCTTCCGTCTTATCCTCGGCGATGTGGCACGTGCCCTAGCCGTTCATGCCGGCAATGGCACGTATCTCGACGTTGCTTTGGGATGGGTTGGCAATCGCATCGCCACCTGCCCTGTTGCGCTGCGATCCGAGGGCGATCATCAGTCGTCGTACAATCTGATTCGTCTCTTGGGCCATTTCTGGCGCATGGTCATCACCGGAGGCACGCGTCCTCTGCGTTTCGTCAGTGCCATCGGCGGACTGACATCCTTCGCCGGCATCGTGTGGGCCATCGTGTTGTTCTTCATGCAGCTGTTCAGCCATGCGATCAAGGTACCGGGATGGACCTCGCTGATGATCGTGTTTCTGGTGTTCAGCGGTCTGATTCTGCTGTCCATCGGTATCGTGGCTGAGTACATCGGCATCAGCGTCCGCTCCTCGATGGGCATGCCGTTGTATCTCATCGCCAAGGACCCCAAGCAGGGGCCCTTGGGAGAGTACATTCCGGGTTCCAGTGATTCAGATGATTCAGATGATGAGGATCAGCGCACTGCTGGCAGGTAGTACGCCACGAACGAAACGATCACCAGGCAGCACTCGACGCCGATCACGCCTCCGCACAGGAGATATATGAGCTCCTTGCGCTTGGCGGCGGCACCGACGGCGTTGAGTGCATAGGACCAACCTCGCGTGACGAAATACATGAAGGACAGCACCATCGGCAGAATGTAGCGTCCCTGCGCCTGATAATCCGTGGCATAGCTGTACTGCAGGGCAAGGGCGATCACGATCACCATATTGCACAGCATCACCGCATCGAAGTACCAGCGCTTGCCGTACGCCCCATGTACGGCATCGAATATGGTTCCGGCAATGCAACCCACCACACCAATCGCGAATATCAGTCCGAACAGTATGTACATGATCTGCGGCAGGAACACCTTCATGGGGCCGAATACTCCAATGAAGCTCCGATAGGTGAAGAGCAGCCAGCTATTCGTGCCACCCAGATAATGGTTCGTGGTCAGCATGCCCCAAAGGCTCATGCCGAGATGTTGTGGCGTAGGGCGTCCCGACGGCTTGTAATTGCTTTCGCCGTACTGCTCGCTCATACGGGAGACCGTGGAAAACCCCAGAAAATCTCCATGGTTGATGATCGCGGCACGAATGAAGAACGGAAGGATCAGCACCAATACGATGCCGATGATCATGAACGTCATGCGATAGAATCGTCGATTCTGGAATAATGAAACGAAGCTATCCGAAGAGCGATGCCATACCAGAAAGTACACGAATATGCTCATCAGGATCCACGAATAGGCGTTGTAATACGACAACGCGATAACGGATACTCCCAAAGCCAGTAGGATGCCGCTTCGCATGGACCAGCCGTTTTTGAATCCCAATAGCCATGAATACAGAATCATGGAACTGCCGCAGAGGGCAATGATGTCGTTGTTGAAATACAGGGAACAGAATACGATCTGTGGTAGGAAAATCACCGTAGATGCGAATAGGTAGCTGATGGGCCCATCGAACAGCAATGCTGAGATACGTATCACGAAATACGCGAATACGACGCCGGCACCGATACACACCAATCGCCCGGCGAAGACGATCCAGTTGATATTGGATGTCACCAATCCCATGATCTTCATGAGTATTCCGCCAAGGACGGTGCTCAGCATCAGGGGATAACTAGCATAGGAGAATCCCCACGGAGTCATACGTGTGCTTTCCTCGTAGCCCGTCGGCAATGATCCATGTTCATAAAAGTACAGAGGAAGCGTCAGACGCCACTTCTCATCGGGGAAGAAATCCTTGTCAACAGGAGCTCTCACCGAAAGCACGCACAGTATGACAAAATATGCCACCAGAAAAGCAGCAAGCAGCAATCGTTGCGGCATAGCATCATGACTCATTAACTTATGACGGACTCTCCTGGTGGTATTCATCTCATTTTATCCTCTAATGTCAATGGTCAACCAAACTGCTCAAGATTCATACCATCGTCAATGGCTTCTCCTGTTCAGGAGGACCTTCTCCTCCGCGACCTGCTGCAGATGCTTGCCGTAGTTGGACTTGCCGTAGGCATGGGCCGCCTCGACCAGCGCCTCCTTGCTGATCCAGTCATGCTCATAGGCGATCTCCTCGGGTACGGAGATGGGCAGGCTCTGCGAGCGTTCGACGGAACGCACGAACTCGGCCGCCTCGTACAGCGATTCCATCGTGCCGGTGTCCAGCCACGCGTAACCACGGCCGAGCGTGGTGACTCGTAGAGTGCCGTCCTCCAGATACATGCGGTTGAGATCGGTGATCTCGAGCTCACCTCGTGCGGACGGCCTCACCTGCTTGGCGAAGTCGACGACGCGATTGTCGTAGAAGTACAGTCCGGTGACCGCGTAGTTCGACTTCGGCTCAGCCGGCTTCTCCTCGATGGAGATCGCACGTCCATCACGATCGAACTCGATGACGCCGAAACGCTCCGGATCGTCCACGTAGTAGCCGAACACGCTGGATTCGCCCTGCTCAGCAAAGCGGACGGCCTCCTTGAGCTGCTTGGACAGGCCGTTGCCGTAGAAGATGTTGTCACCGAGCACGAGCGCACACGCATCGCCAGCGATGAACTCCTCGCCCAACAGGAACGCCTGTGCGAGACCGTCCGGAGAGGGCTGGACCTTGTAGCTCAGACTCAGGCCGAAGCGCGAGCCGTCGCCGAGCAGACGCTCGAAGTTCGGCAGGTCATGCGGCGTGGAGATGATGAGGATGTCACGGATCCCAGCCAGCATCAGCGTGGACAACGGGTAGTAGATCATCGGCTTGTCATAGACGGGGAGCAGCTGCTTGGAGGTCACCGAGGTGAGCGGGTACAGCCTCGTACCCGAGCCTCCGGCCAGAATGATGCCTTTCAATTGTCTTCCTTTCCACATACGGCGAATACGGCAATCATACAGCCGTACAGCTTTTGTCACTTCAGTTCGTGCTAACGATCGGTTCCGTCCCCAATGCTAGAGTCTGTACAGCTATACGGAAACGGAGAACAACGATGAGCATCAAGATGCTGGGCCTTTGCCGTGGTAGCGGCAAGGGATACATCAAAATCGCAACCGACTGCGAACCTGAGTCTTTGGAGGCCTATGCACCGACACCCTCAGGAGTGCAAGTGACATGTCCGATCTATCGGATCGGTTTCCCGGGGGAAGATGCCATTGCCAGCCGAGCCGCCGGCGACAATCCGGAACCTGGTTCCTACATCGCGATCGTCGTGGTGCCATTGCTCGACCAGATCACACTTGATATCCAGATCCGCGAGCGTAACAGCGGCAAGATGCTGCTCATAATGCCATTCAAGACGTTTGACACCAAAGTCAGGTCACGACTCACCTATAAATACCAGCCGGATTTCGCGGCACAGATTCGCGACATCGATCAAAGACGGCTTTCAGGCGGGACCTATGTATACTTCACCGGCATCTTCCCCATGGAAGACCACGAAGTATCTTGCCGATTCCGTGTGAGGCACCCTTATACAGGAGTTTCGGAAAAGTGCAGCATTACCGTGCTGGACAAAGCCGGCAATCGTGTGGATGTACAGCCGATTGTACTGGAGAGCGATGCAATCACCGATCCGAACGACCCAACTCAGCGTATTCAGGACACCACATACTCCATTATCCTTTCCGATGAGCCGAAAACCGTGTGTGTCCATGTGAAGCCGGAGAACCACGATGGTAATTTCGTGTGCATCAGTGAGCCCATGTATTCGGGATTCATCAGCGGCGCCTTCGATCTGACGAAAAAACCTTGGGATGATGAAGGCTATGCAGCATGGTTCGAACGACATCGCGCCACATGGGCGGACGTCGCCAACCAGCGCCGGATCGTTACCACATGGGACCACACGCCCCTGATCAGCATCGTCACAGCGGTGTTCCGACCGCCGGTCGAATACCTGAAAGCATTCGTCGATTCCGTTCTCGCTCAATCCTATAAGCACTTCGAGCTGATTCTGGTGAACGTCAGCGGTGATGCCCCTGATATCACGGCAACACTTGACGATATCAAGGATCCACGAGTCAAGGTGCTTACCGCCGAGAACAAAACCATTCCAGAGAACACGAACATTGGCATCGAGCATGCTCAGGGACAGTACATCGCCTTCATGGATCATGATGATGTCGTCGAGCCGGACATCCTGTACCGATATATGAGTGAAATCCGTCGGTACCCTGACGCCGATCTGCTGTACTGTGATGAGGACCTGCTCGATAACGGCAGATATAGGCATCCCGCTTTCAAACCGCAATATAATGCAGATCTGCTGTACTGCGGCAACTACATCACACATATGCTCATGGTCAGCCGGCATGTGTTGGATCAAGTCGAATTGTCCGGTGCGGATGTCGCCGGCGCGCAGGATTTCGATCTGACGCTCAAATGCGCCGAGAAGGCACGCAGTATCCGAGGCATTCAGCGGGTGCTGTATCACTGGCGTATGCATCAGAACTCCACAAGCGCCAATAGCGGCAGCAAGCCCTATGCCGAAGAGGCCGGACGCCTGTCCGTGGCCCGACATTTCGAACGCATGGGAGTCAAGGCCGAAGTGACGGATTCCGAACTGATTTTCCGTCATCGAATCAAGTACTACCCCGATCACACGCCGAAGGTCAGCATCGTCATACCAACAAAGGATCATGTATCGATGCTGACCAGATGCGTGGAATCTGTGCTGAGTAAGACCACTTATGACAACTTCGACATCACGTTGGTGGAGAACAACAGCACAGAACAGGAGACCTTCGCTTATTACGAGGATATTCAAAGGCGCGATGCACGAGTCCATGTGGTGACGTGGCCCGGCACGGGATTCAATTATTCCGCCATCTGCAATTATGGTGCCGCACACAGTGATGGCGAGCTACTGCTGTTCCTGAACAATGACACCGAAGTGATCAATAACGACTGGCTCGATGCCATGGCCGGCTTGTTCACTCGCCCCGAAGTCGGCATGGTGGGCGCGAAGCTGCTCTTCCGCGACAAGCTTGTGCAACATGGCGGCATCTTCGTCACCCGCGATCATGTGGGACACTACGGTGAATTCATGTCCCACAAGGATGGCGGCTACATGGAGACTCTGCGATATCCCGTCGACGTGGCAGCCGTCACCGGAGCCTGCCAGATGGTTCGCCGCAACCTGTTCAACAAAGTCGGAGGACTAGACGAGGAATTGGCCGTGGTGCTCAATGACGTTGACCTCAGTCTAAAGGTCGGCGAGCTAGGATATCTGGTCGTGTTCAATCCCGACGCCAAGCTTTATCACGCGGAGCATGTCAGCCGTGGTAGGGATGAAGTCGATCCTGAGCGCGAAAAGCGAGCCATTGATGAACAGGCAAAGTTCTACGCCAGATGGGACAGCCGCATCGAGATCGGCAAGTATATCAATGCCAATCTCGATCAGGCCAACGGCCATTACAAAATCACTTGGTAACCAAAACCAAAGAGGATGCATGCCTGTTTTTTCCGTGATTATCCCTGCGTACAACAACAGCTGGTACCTGCCGGAGTGCGTGCATAGCATCACCGGACAGTCGTTCGGCGATCTGGAGGTCGTCATCGTCGATGACGCGAGCACGGATGACACGTATGCGGTCATGCAGGAGCTCGCCAAGGAGGATCCGCGGGTCAAAGTTCTGCGTCATGCCGCCAACGCGGGAACGTTGGCGGCTCGACGGACCGGCGTACAGGTGTCCCGTGGAACATACGTGCTGCTCGTTGATCAGGATGATGTGCTGGAGGTGGACACTCTTGCCAATCTCCACGAATATGCTGCAGCTCACCCTTCGGACATCTATCATTACGGCGTCCGCGTGGAGGCGGCGACTGAATCCGCCCGAGAGGCCGCCCAAGGCATGACCAGCTTCCTCACGCCGAAACCACGTGCTCTGCACGGCGACGAGATACTTGCCACGCAGTTCGCCCAGAACGACGGATTTGACTGGCACGTACACCATAAGATGTTCCGCGGCGATCTGGCACGACGTGCCTACAGCATGGCAGCCAACACCCGTCTGTTGCTTTCGGACGATCTGTATATGTGCTTCATCATCGATTCCCTAGCGCACACATACGAGGCGATTCCCGATTCGCCATGGTACATCTACCATCTGGGTCGCGGAGAGACACTGGGCAGTCAGCTGACAGTCAAAGCCTTCTCCACGCTTGCCGAACGCGATGCCAAGGCACTGAAGCTGATCCGCGATTTCGTGGACGAGCATCACGAGGACATTCCGCGAGATGACTGGGCAGCCCGGGTTGCGGATGTTCGGGATCGTCTCATCGAGCACACAATGAACGAATGGCAGGATAACCTGCCAGAAGCGGACAAGGCTGAAGGGCTGAAGGCCGCGTTGAGATGCTGGTCACCAGATGCCGTGTGCGGCGAACTGTACCGCTATGTGCGTGACTATGCGTACGCCTTCCTCGTCGCTGAGAATCGAGACAGTGAAATGGCGCAGAAGAACAAGACGAACGCGCTGCGGTATCTTCAGATGGTGGAGAATATCGAGGCCATGGGCACTATAGACGAACGTAACGAGCATTATCTCGAACTCAGGTCGATTGCCCGGCGGCATCTTATCGATTCCGGGCTTATAGCTATAACGAGTCAGACCTCGAACAAGGGTCAATCAGGACTTCTGCAAAAACTGACGCGACGAATCAAACAAATCCTGCCGAAGATGTGAGACAGGAGAAGGCGAGTATAGGTTCTCTCCGGCTTGTTCGCTACACTGTCGGCATACTAGGAATTGGAATCGAGGAAACGCACCATGCCCAAGATCTCAGTCATCATCGCGGCGTACAACGTCGAACCGTACATCAAGGCATGCCTTGACAGCGTGCGCGCGCAAACCTTGAAGAACATCGACATCGTCGTGGTCAACGATGCGAGCACCGACGGCACGCCTGCGATCCTCGCCCAAGCCGCGGCGGAGGACGATCGCGTTCGGGTCATCACCCACGATCACAATCAGGGGCTGCATCTGGCACGCAAGACCGGTGTCGAGGAGGCGACCGGCCGGTACGCGTTCTTCCTCGACGGCGATGACGATCTCGAACCGACCATGTGCGCCGACCTGTACGCGAGCCTCGCCTCCACCCCCGCGGACATCCTGCACTTCGGCCTGACCGTGATCGGCGAGAACGGCATCCTCGACGAGGAGTGCCAGGCGTTCGAACGGTTCAACAACACGCCGACGCCGGATAGCCAGTACGACGACATCGTGCAGGACATCTACCTTGAATCCCGCGGTTATCATGTCGATTGGCGTGTCACTCAGCGCGTGTTCCGCACGTCGCTGCTCAAGCGCGCATTCGATCAGATGACCGCGGACCGTCTGGAGCGCGCCGAGGACGGTTATGAGTGCTTCGTGCTTTCGTCGCTGGCAACCTCCTATCGCAGCGCCAAGCGATGCCGCGGATACCGCTATCATTACGGTCGCGGTGTGACCGGGACCAACGAGATCACCGCCGAGAAGTTCAGACAGTTCTGCGAGCAGTTCGCGGCATGCCTTGACGCCACCGACGACTTCACGGCGGTCCATCCCGAACTGAAGCTGGCCGACTGCCTCATCGGGTTCCGGCACAAGGCCGTCGAACTCCTCTCCAACGACTGGCGCGTGCGCGTGCCGGAGGAGGGCAAGGCCGAGGCCGCCCGGGCCATGGCCGACGTGTTCGGCAACGCGGTGGCCGCCCGCGAGATCTGGCGTCACGTGCGCGATCTGGCGTGGACGCTGATCACGTCCAAGGAGCAGGAGCCGTTCAAGGTTGCGCAGCTGCGCAACTGGCGGTTCATCGCCGAATCCCTGACGCCGGAGGACGGCGATCACACGGATCTGTACCGTTACGCGCTGGTGCGTACGCGCGCCGAGGAACTGCTGGCCGATCTGGATCGCGCCAAGGAGAAGGAGCGGTATGAAAACCAGCCGATCCGCATCTTCGTCACCACGCATAAGAACGTGGACAAGCCGGACAGCGCCATCCTCCAGCCGGTGCAGGTGGGCCTGGAGCCCGGATCATACCGTTTCCCGTGGGCGTTCCATGATGACGACGGCGAGAACATCTCCGAGAAGAACCCGATGTACTGCGAGCTGACCACGCAGTACTGGGCGTGGAAGAACGTGGACGCCGAATACTACGGATTCTGCCATTACCGGCGCTACTTCGATTTCTCCGACACCGAGCACGAGGAGAACCCGTACGGCGAGGTGATGGACGACTACATCGACGCGAAGGCCATCAAGGAGTATGGTCTCGACGACAAGACTATCGCCCGCGCGGTCAAGGGCTATGACGTGATCACCACACGCTGGCAGGACCTGACCGAGATGATCGACGAGCACGGTACGCCTAAGGCGCTGTGGGCGGCCGCTCCCGCGTTGATCGACGACGACCTGCGACGCTGCTACCAGATCCTGTGCCGCATGCACCCCGATTACCATGATGATGCGGTCGCGTTCCTCAACGGACACAAGTCGTGCTTCTGCAACATGTTCATCATGAGGAAGCAGGTGTTCTTCGACTACTGCGAGTGGCTGTTCCCGATCCTCGCCGAGTTCGAGCGCGAGACCGACATGACGAACTACAGTCGTGAGGCGGTGCGCACGCCGGGGCATCTGTCGGAGCGACTGCTCAACATCTATCTGATGCACCAGCAGCGCGTCGGCGCAAAGCTCAAGACGCGAGAGCTGCAGTGCGTGCACTTCACGAACCCGGAGCCGTCCGAACCGCTCAAGCCCCTGTGGACGCCCACCGCGGGCCTCCTCCAGCCGGTGCCGGTGGTGTTCGCCGCGGACAACAACTACGTCTCCCAGTTAGCCACGACGATGTTCTCCGCGATGACGAATGCCTCGAAGGAGCGCTACTACGACGTGGTCGTGCTGGAGCGCAACATCGAGTGGGATCGTCAGGAGCGGCTGCGTGAGTTCTTCACCTCGCGATTCCCGAACATGTCGCTGCGATTCAAGAACGTGGACCGCGAGGTGGCCGGATACAACCTCACGACGTCGAACGCGCACATCAGCGTGGAGACGTACTACCGGTTCCTCATCCAGGAGCTGATGCCGTTCTACGACAAGGTGCTGTACCTCGATTCGGACATCGTGATCAACGGCGACATCGCCGAACTGTACGACACGGAACTGGGCGACAACCTGCTGGCCGCCGTGCACGACATCGACTATCTCGGCAACCTCAACATGCCCGACGGCATCCGCATGAGGTATTCGAAGTCGACGCTGCACATGAAGGACCCGTATCAGTACTTCCAGGCGGGTGTGCTGGTGCTCAATACCAAGGCGATGCGTGCGCACTACACGATCCGCCAGTGGCTCGGCTACGCCTCGAACCCGGACCTGATCTACAACGATCAGGACGTGCTCAACATGCACTGCGAGGGCAAGGTGCTGTATCTGCCGTGGGAGTGGAACGTGGTGCACAACCTCGAGGATCGCGTCGGCCGCATCTTCAGCTGCGCGCCGAGCAACATGTATGACGCGTACCTGAAGTCGCGCGAAAAGCCGAAGATCATCCACTACGCCGGATTCATCAAGCCCTGGACCGATCCGGAGTGCGATTTCGCGAGCGTGTACTGGCGGTACGCGAGGCAGACGCCGTTCTACGAGCGGCTGATGAAGAAGGTGGCGGAGAAGACGGCGGAGACGACGACGCCCGCCGTGACGCGGAAACCTCTCCATGAACGTGCCATCGGCGACAAGAACCCAATTCGCAAGATCGTTGACCCGATCATGCCGATCGGATCGAAGAGACGCGAAATGCTGAAAACAGTCGCGCGTACGCTGCGGAATCGAAAGTGAACTGTGGTGATGTGGTGGTCAATCCAGAAAACCGGATTGACCACCACATTTACTTGTTGTCAATAACTTGGTCGCTTAGACCGCTCACAACCGTTTGATCTTCGCAGCCTCTACCGTAAAGACCTGAGACCGTAAGTAGAGGCAGTAGCGGCAATATGTATCTTCCCTGCACCCCCTCTAAATGTCCGTATGCGCCAATTGACGGAAGATCATTCCAAGTCAGAGCCTCAAAAGCATACACCAGAAACCACGCCAAAAGCATTCCGACTACCGAAACAATCAGATAACGATGATTCAGTACAACAGTGAAAACAGATTTGGAGTGAAACACAGAATCTATATACCTCATATCAAACAAAGGCCTCATAACCATCACAACAAGTATCGCAATGATTATAATCGTTGAGGGGTCATTTGGAATGAGATCTCTCCAATCCGCAACAACGTTAACAATAATACAGACAATAAAACGCAACGGATTTTGAAGCACGTACGAAACATTGTTAGAATAGTTTGCAAGATATCCGATTGAGCTATATTTCTGCCCCCAAATAATATAACTCAAAAACACTATAGCAAGAGATAGAGCTGCACACGCTTTCCTTTTAATAGAAAGAACATGTTCAGGTAGAACAAACACAAGCAGTAGAGGCACTAAATATATTACTTTGATATAACACAGTAAAGCAGCAATAATAATAACACCGATAAACATACCTGTCGTCATTGAACGACCTGAATTTGCGGCATGCAACGCAAAAGAAGTAATGACCGCAGACAATGCAACCATCAATCCATCAAGCATGACGCTGGATGACATGAAACATACTGCCGGCGTAGCAGCAATAACAACCATGACCATCTTCGCGCGCGGAAGGAGGAGAATGGAAATAACAAACAATGTCAAGCAAACTACATAGTTGCTCAGTCGAGCCAATTGCATAGACGCATAAGGCGAAAGATTCAGTATAAGACCTACTTTCAGACCTATGGCTTGAGGAACATACCCAAATAGAGGATATTGAGTTGCCCGCGGCGTATCAGTTATCCACCCCCCCCCGTTAGAAGAAACGAATTTCTGCCGCGCTAGAGAATCGTCTTGAAGCGGAGTATCAATGATATTTGAAACAAGATCATTTCTAGCCCCATTGTTTTTTAAATAACGAGAATCTCCTGATATAACTGGCCGCTTTGCATCGTTGCCAAAATCATCCGTAGATACTGTCATTTCAGGAAAAACCTGTCCAGTAGCAAGCGCATATGTGGACGCCACATGCATATCGTAATCAGGAATTGTCCAAGGACCAATATTGGCAATAAAACCAATCGCCTGCGGAACTGACAAACAAAAAATCAACAGTACTGGAATTATATTCTTTAAAAAGAACCTGAATCTCTTGTGAAGAGCACGCCTGATGCTCTTCTCACCCTTAGCACCCATCTCACTCCAGACTGTTCCAAATAATATAATATGGATTATATCCATACGAGAGACATAAGCATACCTAAATCATACTGTAGCTGTCAGGACGGATTGAGCCCAGTTTATTCTCCGCCCCCCATATGGACCGTCATTCGTGTCACGCAAAAGCCCCTGCCGACCACCTCGAAGCTCCTCCCGCCACACGCTGAGCACACAGGCAGCAGTCTAAGCCGCCAATCCAGCCGGAGCCGTCACATGCAGCACGCTGAACGTCTCCCTGCGAGATGCTGAGTGTTTCGTGAGAGTCATTCGCCTATAGTAGGGGGTATGAGGAAGGCGAAGCGTCCCCCGACACCCGATTCCCTCGTTCTAGGGGCGGGGGTTCGCTGATTGCTCTTCTATTGAAATGCTTGATTTTCCAATACATCCTTGATGTTGGAAAACATCTGTTTGATCTTCGGACACGGTTGGACACGACCGCGACGGCGCTCGCGGGTTCCGCAACGTCCCAACCGCGGAAATCGATTCACCCCGTCCGATCGTGTCTGGGCCCGTTCCGGACACGACCCAGACACGATACCGACGAGCCGTTTCACTGCGTTCCAGACCGTGCTCCGGCCTGTGCCCCGGACCGTATTCCACCCCGCGTCCTGCCTCGCTTTCCACCGTTGAGCACGGCATCCCGCTCCATGTCCACGGCGTCCGCCACCTGTTCCAGCCTCTCGGGGAACAGGAACCCGTACACATCCAGGGTCAGGCTCGCCGAGGCGTGACCCATCTGGCGTTGCAGGATCTTCACGTCCGCACCGGCCTTGATCGCGATCGCCGCGTACGAATGCCGCAGACTGTGCGGGGTCAGCCCCTGCACGTCGCCCAGTTTCGCCAGTTCCACGGCCTTGTGCCACACCTTGCGTCGCCAGTTGTGATCGTTGATGTGCCCGCCGCGCATCGCACGGAACACGTACGCGGTCTCCGGCTGCCCCTTGATCTGCTCCTTCAACGGCTTGATGAGGAACTTCGGGATCGCCACCGTGCGTGGTTTGCCTGATTTCGGCGGTCCCAGCCGTTGCGCCTTCGCGCTGTTCTTCCACGTGCGTCGAATGCGCGCCTTGCGATGATCGAGGTCCAGATCGCCCACCTGCAATGCGAACGACTCGTTGATGCGCGTGCCCACATAGCTTTGGAACCGGATGATCAGCCCGTCCACGGGCCTCCCCACGCTTGCCGCCGCATCGGCCAGCGCCTCGATCTCGTGGATGTCAAGGAAGATCAGATCGCGATACTCGGATTTCGGTATCTCCACGTCTCGCGCCGGATTGCTCATGAGATACCGCGACTTCACCGCATAATCCAGCACCCCGGCGAACACCACTTTGACGATGCTCTTGACCGACCTCGGTGCCAGCGGTTTCGCCTTGCGTTCCGTGGACGACAGGCTCACCGGGTAGTCGCCCGTCGTCAGATCGCTCACCCAGCGTGCCACGTCGTCGATGGTGATCGACCCGATCGGCGTGTTCTCCCAGCGCGGTTTCACGTACACGCGCAGCTCGCACTCGTAGCGGGCGCGTACGCCCTCGCTCACGTGGTTCTTCGATCGCAGCCACATGTCGGCGATGTCGCCGAACGGTTTGCGCGCGTCGTTCGGATCCGCATAGCGTCCGCGACGCACGTCGTCCTCCATGCCGGCCTGGAACGCTTCCGCGTCGGCGAGTTTGGCGAATGATTTCGAATGCTGCCGGCGATTCTCGCCTTCGATCGTGTACCAGCGGCATCGCCATCGTTTGCCTTTGCCGTAACGGGAGGAGCGCCATCGCTCCGGAACCTGTGCGGTCATCGGATCGCTCACCGCGGCCAGCGAACGCTTCGCGGTGGAGGACGGCGGGACGCCGTTGTCGTGTTTCAGCCAGAGATCATCAATCCATACCCTTGCCATTCATTCACAGTAGTGCGGTGGGAGAGTCGGCCTGTCCGCACACCCGCGTCGATTCCAAGGTGAACGGTACAGTTGCTCACAGTCCGGGAGAATGCGATAGAGGCCAGCGGGCCTGTGAAGGTGGCAGAGACGATGCGCAACATACTGAACAACATCAAAGGCAATCCGAATGCGATCACCGCTGTATTCGCCGTCATCGCGCTGCTCTGCGCGATCGTGGTGCCTCTGCCTCCGATGAATCAGATGGTGACCGTCGTCTTCGACCGCGATGTGCCGTCCAACGCGTCCGGCATGGTGTCCGCCTCCTTCGACCAGCCGGAAAAAGCAGTCGGAGTTCAGCCTCAGCAGCTCACCGTTTCAGGGCATAACCTGTCCTACAAGCCCGATCCGTTGACGTATGGCGCATCAACACTGCACTTTGATCTCTCAGGCGTCGGTGATGCGCAGGTTGTGCGCGTGGACGGCGAGGTCAACGTCAACAATCAGCACTGGTGGACTGCGCATCGCATCGCCTCCGATGGGTTGACGGTGAACCGGAACGGCGATTCCGTGTCATTCGATCTCTCCCACAATCAGATACGTTCCATGGTTTCCGGGTGGAAGCTGTTCAACCCCGGCCGACTGGCATTGCTGATACTGGTGTTCGTCGGCATCGCCGTCGTGCTGTTGCGCCGTCTGGCGTTTGCCTCCGTCCCACTGCCATGGTTCGCGTCCGCAGTGGCTGTTGTCACACTGACGGCAATGGGTGCATGGCGCGTGTGGGCATTGGACGCCCCCGGACGCAGCCGTCTGACGATCATCGCCATACTTCTGGGATTCCTGCTGCTCACGGGTCTCAACGCGATCGCCGGTTCCGGCGGCATGGTCCGAACCGCGTGGCGCAAGCCGGTCCTCATCCTCGATTACGTGGTCATGCTCGTGGCGGCCTTCGGGCAGGGACTTCTCTACATCCTCAAATGGTCGCATTCGCCCGATGAGATCGCGCACCTGTCCTACCTTGCATGGGAGAAGGCGCATCTCCAACTGGTCCCTGATTTCGCCGGCATGCGCGTATACGAGACCGTCTTCAGCGGTAGGGCGGATCTCGCCGACCCGCTCGCGTTCAATCAGCTCGGGCATCCGCCGCTGTACTACATCCTCATGCTGCTCGTTCCGGGAACCCACGTGTCCGGAACAGTGGTGACGTTCCATGTGGCGTGGCTGCGCATGGCCAGCCTGCTGATGTTGCTCGCCGGTCTCGCTGTCTGCGCGTATCTACTGTATTCGCGACTGCCGCGCGTCCCGTTGTTGCATCTGGTGGCTGCACTCGCGCTGATCGCATCGCCCAACATGGTGCAGGTGTCGTCTGGCGTGAACAACGATGCCCTGTGCTTGCTGACCGTGACCCTGACCGTATGGGGAGTCGTCAGGTTCAGGGAGCGTCGATACGACTGGCGAACCTACCTGCTCATCATGGGCGGACTATCCACTACGCTGCTGACAAAACTGACCGCGGGTATGATCGCCGCGCTGCTGTGCCTGTTCGTGGTGGTCGCGGCGATGGGGGAGCGTGAGGCCCGCTCCGCGCTCACGAAACGGGAATTCTGGTTCACCACACCGCTGCTGATTCCAGCCATCGCCTACTATGCGGTCGTATTCGTGCGGTACCGCAGCATCCAGCCGAGCTATCAGAAGCTGGACCCGGCCGGGTATATGTCGTCCACGTTCTATAAGGCGATGTCTGACCGCTCGGACATGAGCATCCTCAAGTATGTGGACTACTACATCACCCAGTTCCTACGCACATGGTGGAGCATGCCATGGCAGGCCGATATTCCCCGCTCCGGTGTCACCTCGTTCGACGCTCGCACCATTGCGCTGACGTTGCTGCTGATGGTGCCGTTTGCCGTGTTCGCGATCGGTCGCGGCAGTCGCGGCCGCACCGGTAACCTCTTGGCGATGGGCATGGGAGCCATTGCGCTGACTATGCTGTATCAGTTCAATAACGCGCTGAACGGCTTCTATGTCAACGGGTACACCGGGGGCCTGCAGAGCAGATACTATCTGTGCGCCATGGCCATCATCGTGTACGCGCTGTGCTGGCTGCTGTGGCGTTGGTTCGGCGTTGACACTGACACTGCTGATAACGAATCGGCTGGCTTGTCCGGAATCGGCACTCTGGTGTGCGCCGGATTCGCGATGATGCTCGTGTGGGATGGGTTGCTGCAGCCGTTCCTGCTGCAGCCGGTTGGACTCGCGGCGATCGCGTAAAGAGAAGCCGGTTATGCGAAGGGGGTGGTCGGCACGTTTGTGTCGACCACCCCCTGGGTTAGTCAGGCTGTCGCGTTTGCGGAGAGGTCACAGACCCTTCCAGGCGACGCCTTCCTGAGTCCAGCCACGAGTCGCGTTGAACGTGTACTCGTTAAGGTCGGTCGTGTACAGGTGCTCGGCCTTAGATTCAGAGTACATGCGGTAAACCGGGACTGTGCCAGCGCTGGTCTGGTACCAGGCCACGCCTTCGTCCGTCCAGCCGCGCTCGGTGGACAGCACCTTGCGCTCATTCTCATCCAGAGTTAGCAGATGACGGCCAGTGGCCTTGTTGGTCAGACGATAGACGGGCTTGGCCCCTGCGGCGTTCTTGTCGGTAGTAGCGTAGAACACCACACCCTCATCGTTCCAGCCATGCTGAGTGGACAGGACCTTGCGTTCGTTCTCGTCGGCCGTGTACAGATGCAGTCCCGAAGCGGGATCGTACAGACGATACACCGGAACCTTCTTTACCGATGGAGTGCTCGGGGTGCTGGGCGTGCTCGGCACGTCCGGCTGGTTGGGGCCGACCGGAGGCTTCGGCCATGCGTTGTTGCACCAATAGCCAACGTAGACCGTATCGGCCGTGACGGCATCGTTCAGGTCAAGCCTGCGGCCGCTGCGATCAAACCAGCCGTAGAACGTGTGACCGCGGAAGGCACCCGGAACCGGGACCTCACCCTTGGTGAGCTTGCCGTTCTTCACGACATTCACCGAGGAGACGTGGCGGCCGTCGTTGTCGCGCCAGTAGAAGGTCACCTTGTAGTAGCCCTTCGGGGCGTCCTTCTTCGCGAGCACCGCGCTGAAGGTCGTATCGGCCTTGATGGCGGTACCGACCTTGAAGCCGTCGACGGAGCTCCAGAACGTGTTGTTGTTGTCACGCCAGCCGATCAGCTGGTAGCCGGCCGGGATGTTCAGCTTCGAGGTTTCAGGGGCCTTGATGGACTGGCCGTTGAGATACTCGAAGGTGCTGTCATACAGAACGGTCCTGTTGTCTGTCGGATCGATCACGCCGAAGGTGACCTTGTACGTCTTCTGCGGCGTGGTCTTCTTCGCCAAGGCGGCGACGAAGACCAGATCGGAGTTGACCTTGACGGCCTTGACCTGATCGGCGGTG
The DNA here is from genome assembly GCF_006454495.1 of Bifidobacterium sp. UTCIF-38. Lineage (NCBI taxonomy): Bacteria > Bacillati > Actinomycetota > Actinomycetes > Bifidobacteriales > Bifidobacteriaceae > Bifidobacterium > Bifidobacterium sp. UTCIF-38. Next base: position 45,359 of record NZ_JFAL01000031.1, read on the forward strand.
TAGAGCTGCGAGTGGTCACCGTTGTACCAGCCGAAGATGTAGTAGCCCGGCGTATTCAGGGACGGGATCTCGCCCACGGTCTGGCCGGCCTCGCGTTCAAGGGACTTGTCGTCGAGCTTGATGCTCGGGTCCTCAGGGTTGACGGCACCAAAGTACAC
>NZ_JFAL01000032.1:0-7111 GCF_006454495.1 Bifidobacterium sp. UTCIF-38
CCCAAAACAGGCAGGCCTGCAACGGACTGGCAATCATTGACTATAAAGAAGTAGTACAAACACACTCTTGAGTTCTCAAACCACCACACACATCCGGACTGTGGAAACAATCATGAAGTTGAAGTTCCGCATCCGAACGGCAGCAAAAGAACAGAATAGTCATCCATGCGCATTTGCGCAAACACAAAGGCACGCTGAAGCGGAAAACCGCTGCAATCACACGGTCTTCTCGGCGTGTCGCAAACAGCCCCTCATCGGCCGTTCTGGTTTCAGGATACACCCGCGATCGGCTCCGGACGGTAGCCCGAAGGTAACGAACAGTCGAACAAGTAGAATGGCGGACATGACCGATGCCTCCAGTCCTCGTATCATCCCCCATACCAGCGCGCAGGATAGCCGCAACGGCGACGCGCACGCAACGCCTTCGAGCCGAACCACGGCCAAGGTGTCACACGCTGCGGAACGCGACCATACCGACCACACCGGCCACACTGGCCACACCGATCGCATCACCGACCGCATCGGGGGCATCGCCCGATGGACGCTGGCGGTGGCGGCGTGCCTGTGGCTGGCGTGGTGCACGGCGGTCGGACCGCTGTATTGGGCCGATTCGTCGATTGCGCGGTTCGGATGGATGAATGCGGGCTATGGCATCGCCGCGTTCGTCATCTACCTCATCATCATCGTGTCGCTGGTGCGCAAGGCGAGACGTCAGCCGCTGCTCGGCTGGACGACCGAGCCGGACGGCACGCGATCGCCGCGGCGGATGGTGCCGCGAGCGCGGCGGCGCGGCCATGCCGATGCGATCGTCGGCACCTCCGACACTGTCGACACCACTGGCACCACCGACACCACCGACAAGCGCAGTCTCGCACCCATCGTTCGCATCACCCGCATCGCATGGCGGCGAACGCGTACCGCCGCGGGGCTCGCGCGTGCGTTCCTCGCGCGATGGATCGTACGCGCCACCGACAGACGCTGGAAGCTCACCGCGATTCTTCTGGTCGGATGGCTGTGGGCGCCGACGACGCTGTTCGCCGCGTTCGGCGCGGATCTGCGCAGTCAGGCGCGCGAGTTCAGCTGGGCATGGAACCAGTGGACCGGTCTGAAGCAGCCGTACATCGGGTTCTTCTCGTTCGCGCCGATGGACATCTATCCGACGGCGCACTACATGTGGCCGGCGGATCCAACGTATCTGACCGATCAGCACAACATCGTGCTGACGCTGTTCTACGGTGCGACGCTCGCTGCGTCCAGATACCTGACCGGTTCGAACGACTGGGGAACGATCGCGCTCGCGGCCACGCAGTTCCTGTTCGCGGCGTGCGTGAGCGCCGCGACCATGCACCGCTTCCTGAACCTGCCGTGGCTGGGGCGCGCGGATCGCACGGATTTCATGCATCCCGAGCGCGGCGGGGAACGGCTTGCGCCCCGCCGGTTCGACCGTCCGGAACGTGGCGTGCGTGCGGCGCTGCCGGCTCAGGCCGCGCACGCGCCGGTCCGCGTGGCGGTACTGCTGTTCTTCCTCATCTGCCCGCTGACCGTGTTCTCGACGATCTCGCTGACCAAATCGCCGCTGTTCGCGTTCGCGTTCCTGTGGGCATTCGGCATCTGGTACGAGCTGTACGCGACGTCGGGCGACCGTCTGGCGGTGTCGCACGGCCGCGCTATCGGGCTGGACGAGGCGTCGGAGCGGAGCCGCGGCATCGCGGGGATCCGTGCGAGGCTGTCAGGCAGACGGATCCGAAGTCGTGCACCCCGCCCGATCCGGCTCCCCCGCGGCTCGTTCGCGGCGTTCGTCGCGGCGAACACGGTGATGCTGATCTCGGCGAAATACGCGTGGTACGTGCTGCTCTTCGAGTTCGTGCTGGCGCTGTTCGCGGATCGCCGCCGTTGGACGACGTATGTGGTCGCGCTGCTGCTGCCGACGATCCTCATCCACGGCGGCATCACGATGGCGATCAGGTCGGGGGCGATCATCGGGGGCGACCCGATCGAAAGCCGCGGCGTGCAGCTGCAGATGATCGCGCGCGTGGCGCAGCGTGACCCCGATTCGATCCCCGAATCGGCGAGGAAACAGCTCGCCCCCGTGTTCAACCTCGACCAGATGGCCGACGCGTACTTCCCGCAGGACGCCGATCCGGTCAAATCGTCCGGCATCCAGTCGAAGAAGGTCAGCTACCGCTGGCGTTCGGTCAAGCCGGAGGACATGGACGGGTTCAACAAGGCGTGGCTCGAGATCGTCAAAGCGAATCCGATCGTCTCGATCGACGCGCTGATGGCGAAATGCTACGGATACTTCGACATCGCGGACCAGCCGTACGTGTCGATGAGCTACTACGTGGACAGCGACTACGTGCAGGTCAATTCGACGTGGATCAAGTACTATCACCACAAGTGGCGTACGCAGGTGGCGAATTTCGCCGACTCGTGGAGCGCGATCCCGGTGCTCGGATGGGTCACGCACGGCAACTTCTACGTGATCATGACGCTGCTCATCGGTGCCGCCGAGGTGGTCCTGCGACGCTGGCGTGCGCTCGCCTGGCACCTGCCGCTGCTGCTGCTCATGGGCGTGATGATCACCGCCCCGGCGAACAACTTCGAACGTCATATGCTGCCCGTCGCGTTCTGCTTCGGCTTCCTCCTGCTCACGTTCTGGCGTGATTCGCGATGGAACCCACGTCCTAACAGGCATCGTCAACAGCGATGATGGTGCCTACAATCGTAGATATGGGTGATATGGATGGGAACGCCGAACGCCATTGCGGCATCGCGATACTTGACAACGATCCCTTCACCGCGCAGGGGTTGAGTGCCGTCATTGCGAGCGCGGATGGTCTGCGCGTAGCTTGGACGTCAACATCCGCCGAACAGACCGTGCAGCGGTGCCTGACTCCAGACACCAGACCGGATCTACTCCTGACAGACATGTCGCTCGGCAATGGGTGGAGCGGCGCGGACGTGTGTATGCGCATCCGCAGAGGACTCGGCACCATGCCGATTCTGGCGATCACCGCGTTCCCGGTCGGATACTACGCGCGCGACGCGGCGCTGGCCGGTGCGCAGGGAATCGTCTCCAAGGCGGACCGCGCCCAAATACTCAACGCTCTACGCACGGTGCTGCTGGGCGGCACATGGGGGGAGTTGTTCGACAACACGACGATTGCTCATATCCGAGTCACGCATCAGCCGGATCACAAGCTGCTGTCCGGCAAGGAAACCACTGTCATGAACCTGTTGTCCCGCGGGCTGGCGGTAGAGGACATCGCCGTGACGATGCAGGTGAGCGAATCGACGGTGAAGTCGTTCATCGCGCGGGCCAAGCGCAAACTGGGCGCTGGTTCGCTGCGCGAGGCCGTAGCGAAATGGACTGGAGAGTCCGATGCTTGAGAGGAACGCCGCGCGAGCGGCGCTTGCGGATCTCACGGAGACGATGCGACATCCGGTGCGCGAGCTACGCACACACCGGGCACGCCTAGCATTGGTCATCATCACGCTCATGCTCACCGCCGCGGATTGGTCCGTCAGACCTACCGTCGACGCCTATTCCATGATGATATCCATCCTGCACATGGCATCGATCGCACTGATCTGTCTGCTTCCCCGCCTTGGCGCATGCGGTATCCTCGCCGTGGAGATTGCCTGCTGCTTCGTGGATACCAGCGGCGGAGCCAGCCGCCTGTGGGGTACGTGCCTTGCCTCGGGCATCATCGTATACGTCGAAGGCACTATTGCGATGGCGGTCGCATGTTTTCTGGCCAATCTGCTGATGCAGCTATCACAGACCCGGCTCAATGAGGGGCCGCACGTACAGGGGCCCACCATGTCCGCCGGAGTTTTTCTGCTTTCCTGTGCAGTCATAGCCGAGATCACAGGCTATGGTCTGCGCCAGCGCAACGACATGGCACAGCACAAGGACTCAGCATACCGGCGGTCGATCCAGCAGCAGGAGGACAGCCACACGCTGTCGCTGCTGGAGTATGCCTCGCAGCTACATGATTCCGTGGCGGGGAGTCTGGCCAGCATCTCATTGACCGCGCAGCAGCACATAAGCGAACACCCCGACGTCGATGCCGCAACATGGAACCGCATCGATGAGGAGTCACGGCAGGCGCTCACGCAGGTACATCGCATCATCGACGCGATGTCCGAGGGGCAGCGGACGGACGCATCGCGTGGGAACGACAACGACCTGCCCGACGATCTACGAGCCCTATGCCACGACCATGACAGGGCACTTGCCGAACAAGGGTTGCATGGTCACGCGGAGCTGCACGACTTCGGTCTGACTGTGCACCCCGACATCGGGCGCGTGCGCATGCTGCGATCGTTGATTGACGAGCTGTATGCGAATATGGCGAAGTATGCGGTCGGGGACACGGACTATCAACTGTCTGTCACCTTGTGCGACGACTACATCGAGATCATGCAGACCAACGGGATCGCACCCATGACGCACCCGTCCCCTGGCAACAGGGGACTCACCGTCCATGCACGACGCATCGGTCAGGCTGGGGGAGACCTGTCCTACACAATACGCGACGCGCAATGGATCTGCTTCGTCCACCTACCCTTGGTCTAGACCATCCAATTCATCGTCAGGAGCAATACTGCGGCGGTATCCATGGAGGACAATGAACCAATGCGATAGGATATCCCACCAAATCGATGTTCCCGACGACTAGCCCCTCTCCCACGACCAATGAGCACAGGAATACGGGCACAAGCATCATGGATACCACGCCCTTCCACATCGAATGCATATTCATACGCACCTTCCATCTCTTAAATTGTTTCAGAGCTCTCGATATCACCATACGAGAAATCACGATTATCAAAGCGGTTATTGGACCAGCACGTCGACCTGAGGACTACGCATCTCCCTTCAGCGACAAATCATCCACCACTACAGGATGCATAATGGAGCTACCCCCCAACGAAGTGGGGTATCAACCGAAAGGAAGACATCATGAAGCACAATTTGAGAAAGACCATCTGCGGAGCATTTCTCGCGGTGGGCGTGACAGTAGGCGGGGCGATGTTGCCCTCCGCAGCAATGGCGGTCGCAACAGTTTACGATCCATATGGGCGAGGCGAGTACACCCTTGAATACGCCAAAGCCAATCCCGGCTTCAAAGCACAACATCAGCGTAAAGGATACGATGATCTTGGCTTTGGGGTATGGCGATACGGCAGGTGGGAAGCAAATGGAGTCCGCTCTTGGGCCGATGTAACGGGACTACATTCAGCGAATACCTTCACAGCCGCATTTGGCAGGGTTTCTTAGTCGTCGTCCAAACCCATATCGTTGATAATCCGAGGGCGGCAGAATACATCCATCTGTCGCCCTTGTTTCTCACCCGATCATCATCAAAGGAGTCGAGATGGGGGCAATGCACAACCGTATCGGGCACAGGGCATTTGCAGCTGCTCTCGCTATGGTGCTGCCGATGGCCCTGTGCGCATGCGGGCAACAATCCTCCCCTGATGCGCAGCAGCAATTCAGCGGTCCATATGCCTCTGATTTCAGGCACAACTACGAGACGACAAGTAGCGAACTGGCCAAAGGCATCCTCAGAGACGGTAAAATCACCGATGCCGAGTTCGAGGAGTTCATAGACCGGTATACCTCGTGCATGAGCAGCCAGGGAGTGAACTGGTCCTATACCGATAACGGCGAGGAACTGCGAGGCGCTTCCGGTGATATGAGCCAAGAAGCCCTGACCAAGGCAACCGATGCATGCCATGCCCAAACCGGCTACATGGAGCTGGTACCGTTGTACCAATCCCTGCAATCCAATCCTGACAACCTCAGCCGGAATGAGCTAATGAAACTGTCTCTAGCGTGCCTGCAAAAACATGGATTGGCGGATCAGGGACTAACCGTGCAGGAATACGAGACCATCTACGATGACAACGACCGGTATATGGATATGTTCGGCAAGTACATGGAGCAATCGTCACCCGACTACCGGCATTTCCTCGCCTGCTCGCAGGATCCAGTGAACGCGCAGTAACAGGATTGCGGCGACGGCGTCGATGAATCCGATCCTGACGTCCAACAGTGGTTCGCGTGCGAAGCCGACTAGAGACGTCATCCCCGAGATGACGTCTCGAAGTGTTTCCCCCGAAAACAGGATCTACAGTAGGAATAGGATCAACTGCGCAGGGGCAGGAGGAGGACGCGATGCATAGGACGAGGAAGCCGCGCGGCGGGGGTGCGCGCGGGGGCGTGACCGTATCGGTGTTCATCCTACTGGCGGCGATGCTGCTGTCCGTGGGCCTCGGTACCGGTTTCCTGCTGACCCGATCGCGCATCCCGCAATCATTGGAATCCTCGACCTCCGCCGGCAGCATGAAGGTCGCCGCCTCGCAGTTCGACGACGCGCGATCCGTGCAACTGACGGTGACGCTCGGCACCTCCTCGACCATCGTCTCACCGGTGGCGGGCAGGGTGACCGCGTCGCATTGCGCGGCGAACGCCACCATCGCCTCGGGCGGCACGCCGATCAGCGTGGATGCGATACCGGTGCTCGCCCTGCATACCGTCACGCCGCCGTACCGCACGCTGACCAGCGGCACGAAGGGACCCGACGCCCGCTCGCTGAACGACGCACTGCGCGCGCTCGGCTATGCGGCGCCGGATTCCGACTGGTTCACGTGGAACTCCATCACCGCCTACAACAAGCTGGCCGACAACGTGGGGGCTAGGCGCATCACCAAGGAGGGCGGTTGGGCGATTGACCCGTCGCTCTTCATCTGGCTGCCGTCCGCGAGCGCGACCGTCGCCGAATGCCGGGTGTCCGTGGGCCAGCAGATCGCGCAGGGCGCGGAGCTGCTGGTCACCAGCGCGGCGCCCGTGAAGGCGACGTTGCCCGTGTCCGCGGCTGCTGCATCGTCGGGTGGCGCGTCGGGAGCCGCAGGCTCGGGTGCGACGTCCGGCGATCTCGTCTCGGGCGATCGTGTGCTGTCGATCGGGTCGACCACGGTGCCTGTTCCCACGGGGACCACGGAATTGACCGATCAGAGCGTGCTGTCAGCGATTACAGGCAGCACCGAGTATCGTCTGGCGAGTCTGGGAAGCGGCTCCGGACAGATGGGCTCGGGCGCC
>NZ_JFAL01000033.1:0-36321 GCF_006454495.1 Bifidobacterium sp. UTCIF-38
ATCATCGCCTCGCAGCTCGGCAAGACGATGGTCGCGCCGGACGGGGTTGGCTCGTTCTCCTCGGTGGACGTCTCCCCCGCCTCCGACGAGCCCTGCCGGGGGTGATTCCACGATGACGGGAATCGCCGATCAAGGCATCGTTCAGAGCGCCGATCAGGGTAAGCGCGTCGAACTGAACGATGTGGGGCATACGTTCGATCCCTCGGGTGAGGACATGCTGTTCCGGCATCTGACGGTGACGCTGCTGCCGAAGCACGTGTATGCGCTCACCGGCCCGTCCGGGTCGGGCAAGTCGACTCTGCTGTCGATCATCGCCGGGTGGGTGACGCCGACGAACGGCACGGTGGAGCGCATCGGCTGTTCGCGTGTGAACTGGGTGCTGCAGAATCCGCATGGCGTGGCGCGTCGGGCGGCCGTCGACCATGTGGCGCTGCCGTTCATCGCGCGCGGCGAGCGGCGTGCGGACGCGACCGCGCATGCGATGGAGCTGCTGGACGCGTTCGGGCTGACGGCATTGGCCGGCAAGCGGTTCCGTGACCTGTCCGGCGGCGAGGCGCAGCGGCTCATGCTGGCACGCGGCGTGGCGAGCGGCGCCGATCTCATGCTGGTCGACGAGCCGACGGCGCAGCTTGATCTCAATACGGCGGCGACGGTCAACGAACGTCTGCACGCGCTGTCGATGGGCGGGGCGATCGTCGTGGTCGCCACGCATGATCCGCGCACTCGTGACGCGTGCACCGATCTCATCGATCTGGGTGATTTCCAATCGGATGATCGCAAGCCCGATCGCGAGCCCGATGACAGCACCGATCGTGGGGAGGTGGGTTAGCGATGGCCGATACGAACGGACGTCCACGCCCCGCCCGCATGCGACTGCGCGGCGTATTCGACGAGGCCGTGCGCAATCTCGTCTCCGGTACGTCGCATGCGTGCGCGATGGCCGTGACGCTCATCTGCCTGATGACGCTGTGCATGCTGGCCGATCTGGTGTCGATCACCACGATCCAGCGGCGCGCCGACTCGTTCGTCGCCTCGGGCGGATCCACGTATTCGATCACCTTCACCGGTCATATCGATGGGGCGGCCTGCGATCGCCTCGCCTCGCTCGACGGGGTCATCGCCTCCGGGGCGGTGCGCAGCGAGGCCGGCAAGCTCACGTTCGCGGCCCTGCCGTCCACGGGCGTGCCGACATACGAGGCGACGCCCGGTGCGACCGGCGTGTTCGCGAACAGCGCCACCACCGCGCGCGACGCGATTCGCCCCGGTTCGAAGAGCGGCGTGTGGCTGTCGCAGGAGGCGGCGAAACCGCTCGACGCGCGATCTGGAGATCAGCTCACGCTGCGTGACGATCGCACGGTCGACGTCGCCGGCGTCTACGACTGGCCGGATGACGGGCGTCAGAGCGGCTACTCGTATGCGGCGATCATGCCCGTCCCCGCGTCGGACGACGAACCGTTCGACCAGTGCTGGGTCAAGGCGTGGCCGGTGCCCGAGAACATCGAATCGCTGCTGCGCGTCACCACGAAGGGCGATGAGTCGGTCACGCAGGAACGTCCGACCGTCGCCCAGCTCAACACGTCTCAGGGGCGCACGTTCGACGCGATCGCGGCGTACCGTGGGCGGCTCACGGTGTGGTCGCCGCTGGTGGCGGGCGTCGTCGCGCTGCTGATCGGATGGATCGCGGTGCATCTGCGCCGGCTGGAACTCGCGTCCGCATTGCACTGCGGCGTGCCGAAAAGCGCGATGGTCGTCGGTGTGCTGGTCGAGACGAGCGTGTGGACGCTGATCGCGATCGTCACGTGTGTGCCGGTGGAGGCGTGGATGTGGCTGGAGAACACGGACACGGACGCGATGGTGCTCACCGACACACTGCTGCGCGTGCCGGTGGCGGTGTACGTCGGCGTCTTGGTCGGCGCGCTGGCGCGAGCGGGCACGATACGGGAGCGGCAGTTGTTCCGATACTTCAAGAACCGGTGACGGGGCGCGCTGCCCCTCAGACCCGCTTCCACGGGGGCCGAACAGGTCTGACCAGAATGCCTCGAGGTCATTACACTGGTGGTATGGCTGATTTTCTCGATGTGCTGACCTCGCATGTCTCCAAGTCCGTTTCCGAAGGCGTTGCCGATGGTGGTGACGAGTCGGGCGCCGGACATTCGGATGCCCGTGCACTGCTCACGCGGGTCGCGTTCGAGTCGCTTGCCGACGGATTGTCCGACGATCGCGTGGCATCGATGCTGCGCGTTCTGGGGTGGGACGGCGATGTCCCCTGTTTCGCAATCGCGGGATGGCCGGGAGTGAACGCTGCGGCGACCATGCAGGCGGTGAATCAGGCGGTCGCCGATCTGGGCGGCGAATCGCCCGTATGCGGTGTGCGAGACGGCGTCGTGGCCGCGGTGATCCGCATCGAGGCGGCAGTGCGGCCGGAGGTCGTGTGCACGGCGGTATCGCCCGCGTTCGCTGGCGGCGTCGGCGAGATCACCGGCGATGATGCCGTTGACGGCGCCACGGTATCCGATGAGAACGCCGTCGCGTCATCGCCGCTCTGCTTAGGACCGGTGCGTCACGGCGTTGCGGGTGCCGCGGCGACGCTGGGCGCGGCGTTGACCACGCTGCAGGCGGCACCGGCATTGACGTCCGGTTCGCCGGCCGGCGACGGCACCGGTGTCACCGGAACTCGCACGGCGCGCCCCGTACGGGGCGTCACGCTGCTGCGCGCGGAGGACGCACTGCCGGAACGTGCACTGCTCGGCGACCCGGACGCACGACGCGAACTGGTCAACGTGGTGTACGGGTCGCTCGCCGGCACCAATCCCGATGATCCGACGATGCTCACCGTCTCCACGTTCCTCGCCTCCGGCGGATCGCTTGAGACCACCGCGCGCACGCTCAACGTGCATCCGAACACGGTGCGCTATCGCCTGAAGCGTGCGGCCGACTCCACCGGCTGGGACGCCACCGATCCACGCGAGGCCTACGTCCTCACCACCGCCATCGCCTTGGGCCGCATGCATGCGGCATGATATACGAGAAAACCTGACGCCGAGGAGTCCTCAGCGTCAGGTTTTCTCGTATATCCGCTATCCCGTTGCGGGCAACGGCTACATCACTGATCGAAATGATCGAAATCAGGCGATGGAGGCCGGGTCGACCGGGATGCCGGGGGCCATCGTGGAGGTGATGGTGGCCTTGGTGACGTAGCGGCCCTTGACGGTGGACGGCTTGAGACGCTTGACCTCTTCGGCCACGGCGCGGAAGTTCTCGTCCAGAGCCTTCTCCTCGAAGGAGGCCTTGCCGATCAGGAAGGAGAGGTTCCCGTGCTTGTCGACACGGAACTCGATCTTACCGCCCTTGATGTCCTTGACGGCCTTGGCCACGTCCATGGTGACGGTGCCGGTCTTCGGGTTCGGCATGAGGCCACGCGGACCGAGCACACGACCGAGGCGGCCGACCTTGCCCATCATGTCCGGGGTGGCGACGACGGAGTCGAAGTCGAGGAAGCCATCCTGCACCTTGGCGATCAGGTCGTCATCACCGACGATGTCGGCGCCGGCTTCCTGAGCGGCGGTGGCCTGCGGGCCACGGGCGAACACCAGGACGCGGACGGTCTTACCGGTGCCGTTCGGCAGGCTGACGGTGCCGCGGACCAGCTGGTCGGCCTTGCGCGGGTCGACGTTCAGGCGCAGCACAGCCTCGACGGTCTCGTCGAAGTTGCGTGTCGGCATGCTCTTGAGCAGCGCGATGGCCTGGTCGGGGGTGTACAGGTTGTTGCGATCGACCTTCTCGGCCGCCTCGCGGTACTTCTTGGAATGCTTAGCCATCTGTCCTTCTCCTTATCAGTCGGTCACCGTGATGCCCATGGAACGGGCGGTACCTTCGATGATCTTCATGCCAGCTTCGATATCACGAGCGGACAGGTCGGGCATCTTCACCTCGGCGATTTCGCGGACCTGAGCCTTGGTGACGGAGCCGACCTTGTGGGTCAGCGGGTTCTCGGTGCCCTTCTCGATACCGGCGGCCTTGAGCAGCAGAGCCGCTGCCGGCGGGGTCTTGAGGACGAAGGTGAAGGAACGATCTTCGTACACGGTGATCTCAACCGGGATCACCTGGCCCATCTTGTCCTGCGTCTGGGCGTTGTACGCCTTGCAGAAGTCCATGATGTTGACGCCGTGCGAACCAAGGGCAGGACCCAGCGGCGGGGCCGGGTTGGCCTTGCCAGCCTGAATCTGCAGCTTGATCAGCGCGGAGACTTTCTTCTTGGGAGCCATGTTATGGTTCTTCTTTCTATAACGCGGTGCTACCGGTCGCCGCACCCGACCTCCGACTCGACGCGTCCCGGACTGTTCTGAACTGTCTCGGACACGGACGCCGTCAAAGGCCCTGCGCGGTCTCCTCCCGCAACTTATATTGCTGTGCTGTGCTAGCGGGTCTCCCCTCCAGACACGAACTTTCTAATTCTGCCACCGCGGCACGACTGCCGACACGCCGATACAACGCAGAAATCCCCACACAATGTGCGGGGATTTCCTACAAGCGTTACATTCACTCCTGAGATTCGTCGACGCGTGCGGAGAACACCGTCCGAAGCCGAAGGCGTACGAAGGTACGTCGAGGCTGAGGAAAGGGGTTATACGCTCCGTCGACGGATTGCAGGCAGGTTTCAGTCGAGCTTCTCGACCTGATCGAAGCCCAGCTCCACCGGCGTATCGCGGCCGAAGATGGACACGAGCACAGTGAGCTTCTGCGTGGTGGGCTCGACGTCGGAGACGACGGCGGCCATCGTGGCGAAGGGGCCGTCGGTAACGGTGACCTGATCGCCGACCGCGTAGGAGACCTCGACGGTGCGCTTCTTGGCGGCGGCAGGCTTGTCGCCGGCCTTCTTGAGCGCCTCGGAGGCGATCATCGGAGCCATCATCTCGACGACTTCCTTGCGGGTGAGCGGAGCCGGATCCTTGGTCGGGCCAACGAAGCCGGTGACGCCTTCGGTCTCGCGCACGATGCGGCGGGCGTTCTCATCGGGCCACATGCGGATGAGGACGTAACCGGGAACGCGGACGCGGGTGATGACCTTCTTGCCCTTCTCGGTGTGCTTCTCGACCTCTTCCATCGGCACTTCGATCTGGAAGATCTTGTCTTCGAGACCGAAGGACTGAATACGGGATTCGACGTTGGTCTTCACACGCTTCTCATAACCGGAGTAGGTGTGCAGCACGTACCACTTGCCCTCGAGAGTGCGCAGCGAGGCGGCGAACTCGTCGATGGCGGCCTGACCGGCATCGGTGGTTTCGGCCTGCTCGGACTCGTTGGTCTCGCTCTCCTCGTCATCATCGAGGCTGACCGAGGACTCGGAAGAGGATTCAGCGGAGGCGACAGGAGCATCCTGAACGGACGGAGCCTCGGTTTCGACGGAGGAATCACCCTTGGCGGAGTCCGCAACCGAAGCGGTCTCCTCGGCAGCAGGGGCGGCCGGAACGTCAGCCGGTTCGTTCTCCGGCAGGTCGGGCATCGCGTCGATGCTATCGAAATTCACTTCATCGCTCATGCGTTTTCACCTTCGGGTGTACTAGGGGTCGTTACTGGAGGATCAGCCGAACACCCACAGCGTGGCCTTGCACAGGCCGAAGTCCATGCCGGTGACCAGAGCCATCAGCAGCAGCACGAAGATGAACACGGCAAGGGACCAGAAGAACAGTTCCTTGGCAGTAGGGGTCACAACCTTGCGAAGCTCGTCGATGATCTGCTTGATGAACAGACCGATGCGCATGAAGACATTCGGCTTAATGGCCTTTTCATTGCTAGCCTTCGCCATATCCATCCTTCGCTTGGGGTATTCGTCAGAAACTTGGCAGGGAAGGCGGGACTCGAACCCACAACCTACGGTTTTGGAGACCGTTGCGCTACCAATTGCGCCACTTCCCTAGGTGAACTTCACCTCGGCTCCACGCTCCAGAAGAACGCTTCGCCACGGCGAAAACCGCCAAGTCGGTATATTAGCGAATGACTTCCGATTACACAAATCGCGTGTCGCACGGCGTGGCGCGACACGCGATTCATGCCAAAAACGGCTTCATACCAACGTTTTAGAGTGATTTGAGATCCTAGGCATTCCACCTATCGATTCGTCGACCGTGTAACTACCCCTCAGACCCGCTTCACGGGCCAGCTCCCCTGACAAGGGGAGCCGGAGGATGCCGACAAAATCCCGGAGAATCACGCCTCGACGTAGGCCTTCATGCGACGCATGCCCTCGGCGAGCTGGTCGTCGGCCAGCGCGTAGGAGAATCGCAGATAGCCGGGCGCGCCGAACGCCTCGCCGGGAACGGCGGCGACGTGCGCCTCGTCGAGCAGGGCGGCGGCGAAATCGGACGACGTGGCCGACACGGTGCCGTTGGGGCCGAGCGGCCTGCCCAGCAGCTCGCGGATGTCGGCGAACGCGTAGAACGCGCCGGTCGGGGTCGGGCAGTGCACGCCCTCGATGTCGTTCAACGCGGCGACGATGGCCTTGCGGCGCACGTCGAACGCCTCGCGCATGTGGTACACCTCGTCGAGCGGGCCGGAGACGGCCGCGATGGCGGCGCGCTGCGACACGTTGGCGACGTTCGAGGTCATGTGGCCCTGCAGCTTGGCGGCGGCCTTGGCGACCGGCTCGGGGGCGATCAGCCAGCCGACGCGCCAGCCCGGCATCGCGTACGTCTTGGCGACGCCGTTGAGGATGATGAGCTGGTCGCGCACCTCGGGCACTGCGGCGCCGATGTACGTGGTGTGCGCATCGTCGTAGTTGAGGTGCTCGTAGATCTCGTCGGTGATGACCCACACGTGGTGCTCGATCGCCCACTTCGCGATGCCCTCGATCGTCTCGGCGCTCCACACGGCGCCGGTCGGGTTGTTCGGGGAGGTGACGATGATCGCCTTCGTGCGGTCGGTGCGGGCCGCCTCGATCGCGTCGAGATCGGGCTCGAAGCCACGCTCGGCGCCGGCGAAGACCTCGACCGGCTTGCCGCCGGCGAGCTTGACGGCCTCCGGGTAGCTGGTCCAGTACGGGGTGGGGATGATGACCTCGTCGCCCTCGTTGAGCAGGATCTGGAAGGTCGAGTAGACGGCCTGCTTGCCGCCGTTGGTGACGACGACCTGCTCGGGGGCGACTTCGAAGCCGGAGTCGCGCAGCGTCTTGTCGGCGATCGCGCGACGCAGTTCGGGAAGGCCCGGGGTCGGCGTGTACTTGTAGTTCTTCGGGTCGCGGCATGCGGCGGCGGCCGCGTCGACGACGTAGTCCGGGGTCGGGAAGTTGGGTTCTCCGGCGCCGAAGCCGATGACGTCGAGTCCGGCGGCCTTCATGGCCTTCGCCTTGGAATCGACGGCAAGCGTGGCGCTCGGGGTCACATGGTTGATACGGTCGGAAAGAGTCTGCCATTGAGCCATAGTCATGGCTTCAAGGATAATCCGGGCGCGCGAGAAGCGCTAGACGAGGACGAGGTTGTCTCGGTGGACCAGAGGGTGGGTGAATTCGGGGCCGAGAATGCGCTTCAACTGCGCGGTGTTGCGGCCCAGCATACGTTCGATCTCCTCCGAATCGTAGCCGGCGAGGCCGCGTGCCAGATGCGTGCCGTCATCGGAGTCGACCCACACCGGGTCTCCCGCGGAGAACGCGCCGCGCACCTCGAGCGCACCCGCGGCGAGCAGGGACGCCCTGCCTCCCCGCACGGCATGCGCCGCGCCGGAGTCGACGATGATCGTGCCGCGCGGCTCGGCCGCGAAGCCGATCCACAGGCGGCGCGTGGACCCGCGGTGCTTGACCGGTGCGAACGCGGTGCCCACGGGGTCGCCCATCAGCGCCGGGCCGGCGTTGCCCGCACAGGTGAGCACGGTGGGGATGCCGGAGACGGCGGCCACGCGAGCCGCCTCAAGTTTGGTGACCATGCCGCCGGTGCCGACCTTCGAGCCGGTGCCGCCGACCTTGACCTCGCCGAGCGCGTCCACGACGTTCGGTACGTAGCCGATGCGGTGAGCGCCCGGCTCGGAGGGCGGTGCCGTGTACAGGCCGTCCACGTCGGTGAGCAGGACGAGCGCGTCGGCCCTCACGAGATTGGCGACAAGCGCTGAGAGTCGGTCGTTGTCGCCGAATCGGATCTCGTTGGAGGCCAGCGAGTCGTTCTCGTTGACGATCGGCACGACGCCCAGATCGAGCAGACGTCCGAGCGTGCGCTGCACGTTGCGGTACTGGGTGGCGCGGATCGTGTCCTCCGCGGTGATGAGAATCTGCCCCGCATGCACGCCGAAACGGCCGAACGCGGCCTCGTACTGCGCCATCAGCAGGCCCTGGCCGACGGATGCGGCCGCCTGCTGCGTGGCCACGTCCGTCGGACGCGAGTCGAAGCCGAGCGGGCCGAAACCGGCCGCGATCGCGCCCGAGGAGACGAGCACGACGCGCGCGCCCTGCCGATGCGTCTCGGCCAGCGCGGCGACCAGTGCGTTCAGGCGCGTGACGTCGAGGTGTCCGTTCGGATTGGTGAGCGAACTGGAGCCGACCTTGACGACGACGGTCTCCGCCTCGGCGATGCGCCGACGGATCTCGGCCTGCGATGGTGTGGACATATTCCCTCCTTGTGGTCGGGATTCTACTCCTGCCGTTCGCCGGAGTCGCCGGTGTTCCCGTCGTCGACGCTCTCGCCGCGGCCGAAGAGGCTGTTCTCGTCGTGGCGATCGTCGTCGATGGACGGGTCGGCCCAGTGGCCGGCCTGGCGTTCGGCCATCATCGCCTCGCGGACGGCGGCCTTCGCGTCCATCATCGCGTAGTATTCGCGACGACGCTCGGCGTTGGTGCGTCGACGGGCGCCCGGCGCGTCGGCCTCAAGACGCAGATCCGTGCCGCGCGCGCCGATCGGCGTGCCGTCGAGCAGCTCGCCGCCGGCCGCGATCGTCGGATCCCAGTCGAACTCGACCGCGCGATCGCCGCGGCCGATGCGGATCTCGTCGCCCGGCTTGGCGCCCTTGCGGCGCAGCTCGTCCTCGACGCCCAGCTTGGCCAGACGGTCGGCGAGATAGCCGACGGCCTCGTCGTTGTCGAAGTTGGTCTGCTGCACCCAGCGTTCCGGCTTGCGGCCGGTGACCTCGAACCAGAAGTCGCCGTTGCCGTTCTCCTTGCGTTCGATCGTGAAGTCGAGCGCGGTGCCGTTCTCGTCGGCGACGCGACGACGGCGTCCCTTCTGCTCGAGCGGCTTGATGACGACGCGTGCCTCCTCCTCGGCGGCCTCGCGCCTGGCGACCTCCTCGCGCATCTTCCCGACCAGATCGGCCAGGGCGAAGTTGAGCTCCTTCAGGCCCTCGTGCGAGGCGGTGGAGATGATGAACACGCGCATGCCGCGCTTCTCGAACTCCGGCTTGACGAACTCGGCGAGCTCCTTGGCCTCCGGCACATCGACCTTGTTGAGGATGATGATGCGCGGACGCTCGGGAATCGGGATCGCGCCGAGCGGCAGCTCCAGCGAGCCCGCGTACTCGGCGAGCTCGTGCTCGAGCGCCTCGTAGTCGCTGATCGGGTCGCGGTCCGGTTCGAGCGTCGCGCAATCGATGACGTGCGCGATGATCTCGGTGCGCTCGATGTGGCGCAGGAACTCCAGTCCCAGTCCCTTGCCCTGGCTGGCGCCGGGGATCAGACCGGGCACGTCGGCGATGGTGTAGCGCCGATCGCCGGCGACGACCACGCCGAGGTTCGGCACGAGCGTGGTGAACGGATAGTCGGCGATCTTCGGCTTGGCGGCGCTCATCGCGGCGATCAGGCTCGACTTGCCGGCGGACGGGAAGCCCACCAGTGCGACGTCGGCGATCGACTTGAGCTCGAGGATCACGTCGCGCTCCTCGCCCAGCTCGCCGAGCAGGGCGAAACCGGGGGCGCGGCGGGTGCGGTTGGCCAGCGCGATGTTGCCCAGACCGCCAGCACCGCCCGCGGCGGCTACGTAGCGATCGCCCTCGTGACGCAGATCGGCGAGCTCCTCGCCGGGGCGCTTCGACTGGCCCTGCGCGCCCTTGGCGGCGAAGACGATGGTGCCGCACGGCACGGGCAGGATCAGGTCCTCGCCCTTGGAGCCGTCCTTGTTGTCGCCCAGACCCATCGTGCCGCTGGCGGCCGTGCGATGCGGCATGAAGCGGTAGTCGAGCAGACTGGTGGCGTTGCGGTCGGCCACGAAGATGACGGAACCGCCGTCACCGCCGTTGCCGCCGTTCGGACCGGCAAGCGGCTTGTACTTCTCGCGGCGGATGCCGGCGGAACCATTGCCGCCGTCGCCGCCCTTGACGTGGACGGTTACTCGATCCACAAAATCACTCATGATTTGCCTTTTCGTGTGTCGTTCCCCACATCTGCGCTTCTCGTGGGAAGTCGCCCGATGCATGGTCCGACACGCTCCGGGCCGCTCTGGCCAAGTCCTTACGGTCGGGCAACGCATCAGGCGACTTCCCACTTGCGTTGAGTGGGACAGTTGCGTTTGAGTCGATCCTTGGAAGCACGCGGATCGAGGAGAAAGAGAGGGGATATGAAAAAAGCCGCGTCCTAGGGGCGCGGCTTTTCGCTATCGCTGTGTTCAGGCGATGACGTCGACGACCTTGCGGTCACGACGGGTGCCGAACTTCACAGAGCCATCGGCGAGAGCGAACAGGGTGTGATCCTTGCCCATGCCGACGTTGTGGCCCGGGTGGAAGTTGGTGCCACGCTGGCGGACGATGATGTTGCCGGCGACGACGGCCTCGCCACCGAACTTCTTCACGCCGAGGTATTGAGGCTGCGAATCGCGACCGTTGCGCGAGCTGGACGCGCCCTTCTTATGTGCCATGATCGGTTCCTTTCAGTCAGTGTAAGCTTTGACGGAAAAATCAGGCGATCGCCGTGACCTTGACGGCGGTCAGCTTCTGACGGTGGCCCTTGCGACGGGCGACACCGGTCTTGTTCTTGTACTTCTGGATGTTGATCTTCGGGCCCTTGGCCTCGTCGTTCACGACCTCGGCCTTGACGGAGACCTTGGCCAGATCAGCGGCGGCCAGAGTGACGTTGGCGCCATCGACCACGAGCGCGACCGGGAACTCCACGGTATCGCCCTGCTTGGCGTCGAGACGGTTGACGAGGATGACGTCGCCGACCTCGACCTTTTCCTGATGGCCACCGGCCTTCACAATCGCGTACATAATCGTTCCTTTTATATTGGGGAAAGCTTATTGCCTGACGCTCTCGGATACGCCGAGCTCGCGGTCAGACACCGACAAACTAACTTACACTGACACGCGGACTAACGCAACCGCGTTTCATCCGCGTGTCATTCACGCCGGTTTGCCGTTCGGCGTGCTAGAGACCGGCCGTCGCCTTGAGTCGACGCTCAGTCGTCGATGTCCGCGTTGTTCGCGGCGACCGCGGCGGCGGCGATCTGCGCGAGCTTGGCCTTGACGTCCGGACGGGACCCTGCCGGCTCCGGCGCGGGCGTCGTGCCGCGGCCGTGCTTGTTCGTGCGCACGAACGGATCACCTCCACGCAACGCGTAGGGGTCATCGTACTCGGCGCTGACGATCGGCTTGTCGTGCAGGATGAAGCCGCGGCCCTTGCAGGTCGGGCACTCCTCGGAGAACGCCTCGACCAGACCCTGGCCGATGCGCTTGCGCGTCATCTGCACGAGGCCGAGCGAGGTGACCTCCGCCACCTGATGCTTGGTACGGTCTCGAGCCAGGCATTCGACGAGACGACGCAGCACGAGGTCGCGGTTGGCGGGCATCACCATGTCGACGTAATCGATCATGATCATGCCGCCGATGTCACGCAGACGCAGCTGACGCGCGATCTCCTCGCTCGCCTCGAGGTTGCATCGCGTGACCGTCTCCTCGAGCGACTTGCCGCGGCCGATGAACCGGCCGGTGTTCACGTCGATCGTGGTCATGGCCTCGGTGCGGTCGATGACGATCGAGCCGCCGGAGGGCAGGTAGACCTGACGCTCCATGCCCTTCCTCAACTGGGAGTCGATCTGCCACTTGTCGAACACGTCCTTGCCGTTGTGTTCGGCCGGATCCCACTTGACGAGCTTGTCCTTCAAGTCCGGGGCCATCGTCTCGAGGTACTCCTCGATGCGGTCGTAGACCTTGTCTCCCTCGACGATCAGCTGGCTGAAATCGTCGTTGAAGATGTCGCGCACCACGCGGATCGCGACGTCCGGCTCGCCCTGCAGGAGCTTGGGACGCTTGCCGTGCCAGAACTCCTCGCGCTTGGCGTTGATGCGGTTCCACTGGCGCACGAGGCTCTCGAGATCCTTGACGATCGCGTCCTCGCTCGCGCCCTCGGCCGCGGTGCGGATGATCACGCCCATGTCCTTCGGCGCGATCTTCGCGACGATGTTCTTCAGGCGCGCACGCTCACGCTCCGGCAGCTTGCGGCTCACGCCGGTCATGCCGCCGGACGGCACGAGCACGAGGAATCGGCCGGCGAGCGTGACCTGCGAGGTCAGGCGGGCGCCCTTGTGACCGATCGGATCCTTGGTGACCTGCACGAGGACCGGATCGCCGGACTTGAACGCGAGTTCGATGCGGCGCGGCTGGCCTTCGAGACGGGTCGCGTCCCAGTTGACCTCGCCGGCGTACAGCACGCCGTTGCGGGCCTGTCCGATGTCGACGAACGCGGCCTCCATGCTCGGCAGCACGTTCTGCACGCGGCCGAGATACACGTTGCCGACGGTCTGCACCTCCTGGATGTCGGACACATAGTGCTCGACGAGGATATTGTCCTCGACCACGGAGATCTGGGTGTGCTTCTCCTTCTCGCGTACGACCATCAGGCGTTCGACGTTCTCGCGGCGCGCGAGGAAGTCCTGTTCCATGATCTGCGACTGGCGGGAGCGCTCGCGGCGATTGTCGCGACGACGCTGCTTCTTGGCCTCGAGTCGGGTCGAGCCCTCCACGTCGGTGATCTCGTCGATGTACTGCTGCTTGCGGGATCGGCGGGAGATGATCTGCTCGTCGTCGTCCTGCGACTTGCCGCGGCGGCGACGGCGACGCGTACGGGTGACGGTCTCCTCCTCGACGGGCTCCTCATCGCGATCCTCACGGTCGCGCTCATCGCGATCGTCACGGTCCTCGCGGGATGCGCGACGCTCCTCAATCGCCTCGGACTTGCCGCGGCGACGACGGCGACGCGTACGGGTGCGTGGCTCCTCGTCGGCCGGCTCCTCGTCGTCGATCGGACGGTAGGAGATGTCGTCGAGCTCCAGGTCCTCCTCGATCTGTTCGACCTCGGCGGCGGCGCGACGCTCCTGCGCGTTGAGACGACGGCTGCGGGTGCGCCGGTGCCCGGAGGCGTTCTCGTTCTCGTTGGCCTGATCGTCGGCGTTCTGCTGGTCGGCGACGCGGCCGGCGGGGTCGGCATCGGAGCGGTCGGCACGGTTGGCGCGACCAGTCCGGGCGTCATCCTGCTTGTCGTCCTGCTGGGAAGCGTTCTGACGGGCGGCGCGGGAACGCGTGCGGCGACGGGTCTCACGGCGCGAGGCGCGCGTCTCATCGGCATCGTCGGAGCCGTTGTCGGAGGCGTTGTCGGACGAATCGTCATCGGCGTGGATGTCGATGATATCGATGTCATCGTCGTCGTCGCGGCCGTGCGCGGGGATGACCGGCTCCTGGAACAGCAGCGAAGTCATCGGGCGGGAACGGCGTCCGCCGCGATCGCGCGAGATCTCGTAGTCGTCGTACTCGTCGCGATCGTCGTCACGGTCATAACGGTCATGGAACGGCAGTCCATCGAGCAGCTCCTCGGCGCGCTCGAGATCGTCGTCGTCACGGCGACGGGACCGACGGGCCGGACGCGCGTCGTCATCGTCGAAATCGTCGGCATGGCGGACGCGACGGCGGCGGGTGGGGCGCTCGTCCTCATCGGAGGCGTCGACGATGGCGGGGGCACGGCGGACGCGAGACTTGCGGCGCGGCGACGGCGCATCATCGTCGGGGGTGTTGTCGGAGGCGGGAGCGTCGGAGGTGTTGTCGGCGGAGGCGTCGGACTGAGGCTCGGGCAGACGCGGCTCCTCGAACATCGCGGCGGAATGGTCCTCGACCTTCAGTTCGAGCGACACGCCGGCGGCGCCCGCACCGCGCACGACGCGACGGCCACGACGGCGGCGGGTCGTGGTCGGGGCGCCGTCCGAGCCTGCGGGGGTGTTCACGGCATTGGAATCGGCAGTGGCGTCATCGGAGCCGGTATTGGTATTGGATACGGTTGCATTCTGGGCGTCGACGTCGTCGACCCCATTGTTGTTCACAGCGGGCACGATGCTCCTCGTCCCGGCGTGCTGCATCACGTCGGACCTTATATATAAGGCCTCCACGGCTCTCACACCATGCTCTCACCATGGCCGCGCATCGCTTGCGCCCGCAGAAGCAATTCCTTCAAAGTCTGTGCGGCTCGGACGGCGGACACCGGCGCTCGCGCGGATCATAGGGCCACCCTGGATCCAGCTGCGAGGGGATCGACGCCATCTGGCACGTCGGCGGTTTGCAGAACCACCGCATTCAAGTATGCCACAACTTTTTCCCCGGGGTCACCACGGACAACGTACTCAAGGTCCGAGGGTCGCCCGTTCCCGTGCCGATCGGCGTACGGGGAACGAGGCCAACGCGCGCCTTATCCCATTCCTCGTACGCCGGGGGCTCGCCAGCGTACGGGGAATGGGGCCATCGCACAAGTCTCACCCGTATTCGTACGCTTGCGTCGCGGCAGCGTACGAATACGGGTGAGATCGGCCCCGAAGTCACGGGGAGCGTACGCTACGGCGCCGTCAGCGTACGTTCCCCGTGACACCGAGTCAGTTACCCACGATGTGCGTACGGCGTGTCATCCGCACCATCGGACCGTGGGCCGTTCAGCCGGCAATCAGCCGGGGACTCATGGTCAACGGGACAACGACAGCCACTCCCCCAGGATGTCGGTGAGGAGCGTGAGATCGGATTCGGGCATCTGCTCGTCGTGCTTGTGGGCGAGCAGCGGGTCGCCGGCGCCGAGGTTGACCGCCGGAATGCCGAGCTGGGAGAACCGGGCGACGTCGGTCCAGCCGAGCTTGGCGAGCGGGTCGCGGCCGGTGCGCTCCTTGACGAGCCTCGCCAGGGAGACGGCCAGCGGCGCGTCCATGCCGGGTCGCGCGGACGGCGACTCGTCCTTCATCTCGATGCCGTAGCCCTCGAAGACACCACCGGTGGCGGTGTGCTCGCCGTTGCCGAGCTCGGCGCCCGCGTCGGCACCCATCATCAGGGCCTTGGCCTCGGCGAGCGACTTGTCGGGGGCGAACCGGTAGTTGACGTGAACGCGGCATTCGTTGGGGATGACGTTCGTGCCCTTGCCGCCGGAGATCAGCGTGGCGTTGAGACCTTCGCGGTAGGTCAGGCCGTCCACCTCGACGTCGGCCGGCTCATAGGCGTTGAGGCGGTTCAGGATGTCCGCGGCCTTGTGAATCGCGTTGACGCCCATCCATGCGCGGGCCGAGTGCGCGGCGACGCCGTGCGTGATCACGTCGAAGCGGATCGTGCCGTTGCAGCCGCCTTCGATGCCGCAGCTGGTCGGCTCGCCGATGATCGCGAAATCGCCGGTGATCCAGTCGGGGTGGGTCTCGACGACCTTCCTCAAACCGTTCTTCTCGGCGGCGACCTCCTCGTGGTCGTAGAAGACGAACGTGAGATCGGCGTTCGGCGTGGTTTCGGGCGCGGCGCCGTCAAGGGTGGCGGCGAGGTAGAGCATCACCGCATCGGACGCCTTCATGTCGGTGGCGCCGCGACCCCACAGGACGCGTTCGCCAGGATGGGCCTCGGCGATATCCTCGCGGATCAGCGGGTCGCCGGGTTCCAGCCAACGCGGCGGGAAGTTGTCGATGACCGGGACGACGTCGATGTGTCCGGCGAGGATCACACGCCGATCGAGGCCGAAGTCGGTGGAGGCAACGACGGTATCGCCGTGGCGTCGGACGGCGAGGTGGGATTGCTGGCGCAGGAAGTGTTCGATCTCGTCGGCAAGCGGGGTCTCGTAGTCGCTCACCGAGTAGGCGGTCATGATCTGGGCGAGGATCGTCGCGATGGCCTCGGTGCGGGGCGCGTTCGGGTTGAGGGTGATGGGGGTGGCGGTGTCGCGCGCGAGCGCGGCCTTCGGATCGGCGGGAGCTGTGGTGTTCGTATCGTTCGTCATAGCCGCGATTCTAGTGGGGACGCGCCGGCGCCGAGGCCGGGTGCCCATTCGTCGGGCCGATGCCCGGGCGGGAATCGCACGGACGACGTCCGCACGGGCGTGAACGGGAACGTCCGGCTCACGGAAGGCGTCCACGGATGCGTTCGAGGACCGGTCAGTGAGATACGGCGGACGAATGCATGGCGATGTGCGAGTATGGGAAGCCGATAAGGGAGGAACATGCCAGGTCTACTTAGCGCGATGCAGGGCTTCTGCGTCATCGGCATCGTCATCTTCGTGGGGTATGTGGCGGCGCGTATGCGCATCGGCGGCCCGAGCGCGCAGATGGTGCTCAATCGGTTCTCGTTCTTCGTGTCGAGTCCGTGTCTGATGTTTGCGATCCTCTCCAAGGAGCCGATCTTCGACATCTTCCACCCGTCGATCATCGTCGCGTTCCTGTCGGCGATGCTCATCGGCGTGGTGTTCCTCGTGCTCAATCGCATGTTCTTCCATATGAACGCGGCCGATGCGACGATCGGCGCGCTCAACTCGCTGTACCTCAACTCGAACAACATCGGTCTGCCGATCGCCACGTACATCCTCGGCAACGGCGCGCTGGTCGCCCCGATCCTGGTGATGCAGCAGGCGCTGTTCACGCCGATCGGCCTGACCGCGCTGGACGTGTTCACCAAGGGCAAGGTGTCGGTCAAGGAGATCGCGAAGCAGCCGCTGCATCAGCCGCTGCTCATCGGCTCTCTGCTAGGCATCGTGCTGTCGGCCGTCAACGCGAAGACCGGATGGTTCATCCCGAACTACCTGTACGACCCGATCAACATGATCGGCGAGTCGGCCGTGCCGATGATCCTCATGGCGTTCGGCATGTCGCTGCACGGCACGAAGCCGCTGCAGCAGAAGGGCGATCGCCCGGCGATCTTCACCGTGGCGATCCTCAAGAACATCGTGATGCCGGTCATCGCGTTCCTGCTCGCCTACTTCATGATGGGCTTCCGCGGTCCGGAGCTGTACGCGTGCGTGGTGCTCGCGGCGCTCCCGACCGGCCAGAACGTGTACAACTATGCGGCCCGCTACAACGTGGGATTGACGTTCGCGCGCGACGGCATCCTGATGAGCACGCTGACGAGCCCGGTGTTCATCGCGGTGATCGCGTTCCTGCTGAGCTAGCGGCATCGGACGCGATGCATCATCGCTGAGTTGCGTGACGGATGTAGCGCGGGAGGGATTCCCCACGGCGACGGGTCAGTTTGATGACCGTGAATCCCGCGACGAGAATGCCGACGGTGACACCGATGGCGATGTCGCGGGCATCGTGGACGTCATGCGGGTCAGGAGCCGGAATCGGAATGGCGACGCGATGCCCGGAGATGAGCAGACGATGCGTGTTCACGCCGTACGGCGTACAGGTCATCAATGTGACCCGGTCCTCGCCGGGAAAAACAGTGACGAAACCCGAAACGCCGACTTGACGAAATGCACCGCAATCAGAAATCAACATGGATACCGCATTTATCCACATCGGTACAAGATCGATTGCAATAAGCAATACCCGTCACGATAGCCTCAGAAGCACCTACCACGCAATGGCGGGATCATCAATGACGATTGGAGCAACAGGCATGGATGACTATGATCCAATCTCGACACCATATTTGTATGACAATTGTCATACAATCTCCTATACTGGAGAATCAGAGGATAACGGAATCGAGATACACCCTCATGCATTGAGATCGCACCATCTGACACGCGAGCAGATCGAATCGGCGTTCGCCACGCGAATCGGCCCCGCTCGAATCAGATGGAGAGATCACAGTTCGGATCCGCCGCGATGGGCCGTTATCGGCTTTGACCAGCAGCGACGACCAATCGAACTGATGTACGTCGAGACCGCCGATCCGCGGCCACTAGTCATACACGCCAATTTCCTTACCAGAGGATTCTTCAAGGAATGGAGTCAGGCATGAACAGGAAGCAGTACATCGCCAAAGACGGAACGCCCATTACCGACGATATGGTGGAACGCTGGGCCAGCGAAGCGGAACATGGATTCACGAACTCGACCCTGACGCGCGAAGCCGACCCGTTTCCGCCAAGTCGCGTTGACATGCGCGCGCACACCATAAGAATCCCCGACGAACTGTGGCGACTGGTAGAGGCCGCGGCCAGTGCCAAGCACGTTACGCCAAGCGAATACACTCGACAGGCTTTGGGCGACAGTCTTGCGCAGTCAGGACTCACCCGCGAGCAGAAGGTTGCGATCTATGCGCAGACGCACGGATTAACGCAGGATGAAGCCGTGAACGCACTTATCGACAAGGCCCTGGCGTAGTTGAGGCGTAGCTGACGCATGCAGCGGCGCTCCGTCAATAATCAGTCGGCTGCCGTCATCATGTATCAGCAGAAAAGTGCCGGATGGGTATCGAAATTTTCGTTCCTTGGCGGTATGATGGGAGCATCGGCTTGGGGCTCGCTGATCGGCAAGACCGGGTCGAGGCGAGGTCGATTTCGCAGTGCCCTTCCTGCGGGAGTATCTGCGAAGGCATGGCGATGAGTGAACCGACGCCTGTCGCCCACCCGCCGCGGGGAATCATTCCCGATAAGCGTGCGTCAGTCCCGAATCGGACGCGATGCGTTATCGCCGAGTTGCGTGGCGGATGTAACGTGGGAGGGATGCCTCACGGCGACGGGCCAGTTTGATGACCGTGAATCCCGCGACGAGAATGCCGACGGTGACACCGATGGCGATGTCGCGGGCATCGTGGACGTCATGCGGATCGGGAGCCGGAATCGGAATGGCGACGCGATGCCCGGAGATGAGCAGACGATGCGTGTTCACACCGTACGGCGTACAGGTCATCAATGTGACCCGGTCCTCGCCGGGCACGATCCTCAGCAGCGAGGTATCGTCGGGGAGGATCACGGAGATGCGGTCGACCTCGTAGCCGAGGGTGCGATTCATCACTTCGATGTAGAAGAAGTCGCCCTTTTTGACCTCATCGAGGCGGGTGAACATCATCGCCTCCACCAATCCACGATGACCGGTGATGACCGAGTGCGTCGACTTGCCGCCGACCGGCAGCGACGTGCCGTACAGGTGACCGGCCCCCAAGCCCAGCACTCGTTCGGAGGTGCCATGGTAGATCGGCAGGTCGATCGACTGCTTCGGTACCTTGATGGCACCCATCACGCCGTTATCCGTGCGCAGCATGCTCTGATAGGTTTTGTCCTTCGCCGAAGCGGTGTCCTCGCCGCTTGCATGCGAGCCGCCCTGGGCCGCGGTGAACGGGTCGACGCCGCCTTCACCGAGTACCGGCTGTCCCGACTTCGCCAGTTTCTCGTTGTACCTGCGGGCGGCTTCGAGTGCGTCCTCGGTTTTCGCGTATGGCCAGCCGGCCACCTCACTCGCACTCGTCGCCGTCGTCTTGGCCAGTTCCATGCCGGACTTGAACTGAAGTGCGATGGGGAAACCGGCCACACCAATCGCCGCGACCAGCAGGAGCACGGTGACGACGCGCATGACAATGAGATTGCGCCTCAATCGCCTGCGCTCGGCGGTGATGTCGGAGACATCAATCGCCAAGGCGAAGGAGGGCAATTCACCCGCCTCGCGACCGCTCACAGACCTCACCGCCATATGCACCTCCTTCTGATGATCGAATCAAATTAGTCTATCCAATTATCTCATAACACAAAGAAGGATATACTATACTATTATACCGTCTAATTAATGAATAAATCTGTATTAATACCTTTAACTATAGATAATTATCAATCTTCTCAATCATCTGCAGTGCCGTCATCGCAGACTCATGAGCAGCATATTTTCTCACCGAGTCGCCTTTATGGCTATCGCCATAATCGGAAACACCTTTCACAACAACAAACGGAATATCGAAATACTGGCAGATAGAAGCAACCGCACCAGACTCCATATCTACACCAACCACTTTTCGGCTTGCTCTGCGAACCATTGACCAGCCATTGTCTCCGGAAATAACAAATTGACCTGAAGCAAAAGGAACGATTCTTATAGAATTCGGAAAATGCGACAGTCGCTCACCTGGCTTATTCCGATAATTCTCCAAGTGATTCATACCTTTAGCGGTAATTTTGCCGTTCGTTATCCACCCCTTTCTTATACAGTCATTATAAATATCAATCCAATAGGATTCACCATAATACTTAGCAGCAGCATCAAACGCAGGAGAACCAACAGTCGAGTAACCATTGCTCAATCTAGAAAGCCACCATAACCTGCCATATTTCTTTTCCATTTTACTATGGCGACTCGCGTCGTAAGCACCGGCAACCTCCTCTCCTACCGCACGCCATGCAGAATGAGTCATGTGACAAATTCCATCTAACATAAACCCATCATCTTTGATTTTACCTATATCATATTGATATATTCTATTCGAAATAAGAACATCCCCCATAGAAGCATCATTTCGATCAGCAGCACAGATACCAACCATAATGACCGCATCAGGCTCTAAAAGAGTAATCGTCGAAGATATTTTCACAGCCGCATTCGACGCCATATCACCAGCGCAATATGTCACAATCTCCACATCATGATGTACAAAGAAATTACTCCAGACTCTGATGAAGCCAAGGCTTGAAGCATATCGACTCTCTGCAACGGAAGAAAAAGGATGCGGCAACGGCAGAGGCCTCCCTTTTCTTTTACACTCTTTATCAACAATGCCCTCAAACTCTTTCATCTCATCCAAGAGAGCACTTACGACTAAAATACGCAGTTTTTTCTTTCCCTCATTCTCTTTCCTATTCTTCTTATCATCATCTTCAATTCTGCGATGCGGTAGGCTCATAATAACAATTCCCTTATTATAAAAGATGACCTCAAGAATACTTGAGGTCATCAAGAAAATGATCTATTACATTCAGTGCATCAGGGCGCGCTTGGTGGAGCGGGACTTGATGTAGATGGTCACTGCGGCGCCACCGAGGAGGGCGGCGACGGCGAGGAAGAGCGCGATGCCCGCGGCACCGGTCTTCGGGAGCTCGATGATCGAGGTGATGTTCTTATACTGCTGGTTGCCAGCATTACCGGTAAGGAGGCCACTGTTCGTCGGATCGGTGATGGTCACCGTCAGCGGCTTCGAGGGGTCTGTCTGATCGCCTTCAACCTTGACAATGAGCTTAGCGCGGTACTGCGCAAGGTATCCGTCAGGAACGGTGCTCTCGTAGACCAGATAGGTGCCGGGGGCCAGGTTGCTCAGCTTCACGATACCGTCTGCGGTAGTGGTGACCGTGCCGACCTTGTTGGCATCAGTCATGTTCTCGGGAGTGAAGGAGTCAGCATTGGGCTCGCCGGTGCCGGTCCACTTGTAGATATCGAAGGTTGCCCCAGCCAGACCGTTCTGATCACCGGACTTGGAACCGATCTTCTGGAACTGACCATTGGTGGTGCACTTGGTGGTCTGCTCCTGCTTGACGTTGGAAGCACCATCCTTGCCGAGGGACACCGTAATGGTTCCATCGCCATTGGTCACGTTGCTCAGCTTCGTGCCGAGCAGAATCGGCTTGATCTGGTGGTAGGTCACCGGGCAGTTGTTCGTGTTGACGGTGTAATCACCGCTCTTGTCGATGATCATGAACAGGCCCTGAGACTCCAGATCCACAGTGAGGTTATCACCATTGAGGGTTTCAGAATCAGCATCCGTTGCCTCTTTACCCAATTGAGTATTCACCGCATTGATGAAGTCACGCCAAGCCGGCTCCTTGTCCTGAGCAAAGGCAGAGGCATCCTGAGAACCAAGCCACGTGAACGGATCCTTGATAGGGTTGGTAGCGGCATCATAGCCAAGAGCATTGAACGCGTCAGTCAGCTTGGCCTGCTGCTCCGGAGTCAAAGCGGAGGTCAAATAATACTCGCCGTTGCTGTCCTTGGTGTAGTTGGCCAGCTTCAGGTAGGCGAACTGGCGCAGACCGTCAGAAGTCTTCGGATCCTTATCAGCCTTGAATTCGTCACCGGGAGCAGTGACATTCTGACCTTGCAGCGTCACGGTGGTTCCGTCCGGCACCGCGGCAACGGCCATGATGCCATCCTCCGCCTGAGCGCTGACTGCGCCCATGGCCATGCTGCCGAGCAGAGTGGCTGCGGCGGCGATTCCGGCGAACAGTTTCCTCATCTTCATGAGAAATCCTTCTTCCTTGTTTCTGTTGGTTACTGTTTTCTGCAATCGCGGAGGCCGGGGCTTAATCGCACAGAGGCTTTCGGCCCCCGCGATCCGCAAATCCTGTGTGGCTAGGCGATGATCCGCGTTACACGGTCAGCGCCTTCTCGCGTTCCCGGTTCATGACCGCCATTGCGAGCGCTGCCGCAATGATCAGGCCTCCGCCGAGGATCAGCCAGTCGCGAGCGGATCGGCCACCGGTGAACGGCAATGCGGACAGTACTTTCGTATTGATGATCGCATTGTCGGTTTCGCCGGCCCTGACCGGATCGCTCAGTGTTCCTCCGCCATCTCCGGCGGTGAACTTGGAGTAGAGCAGGATCGCCTTGTTATCGGCGGGTGCCGACTGATCGATCCGGAAGTAGTAGGTCGCATCCGACTTCACATACCCTTCGGGCGCCTTGGTTTCGACGAGTGTGTATACGCCCGGTTCGAGTCTGGCGACGGTGAACCGACCGGCCTTGCCGTCCTCGTCCTTCAACCCACCTTCGGGAACATCGCACGAGCCCGGCACGCAATCAGCGATCAGCCATGATTTGCCGTCCGCGGGCGTGGCCGTCGCGGAATCGATCATGGTGATCCGCCATTCGGCCCCACCGACGAGACTGGTGGTATCGGATGCGTCGACCTTCATCCATGACACGTTCGTGGGCGTGTTCGCGATCTGTCCGGTCTCGCCCTCGGCCCACTTCACCGTGCGATTGCCCGCCTCGTCGGTGCCGAGCGTCACCTTGTGTTCAGCGTTTGTCGGCATCCAATATCCGACGGGGGTCCTGGTTTCGGTCAGCGTGTACTCCCCGTCGGGGAATTTGTCCTTGTCGGTGATGTCGAGCGTGAACTTGCCCGGGTTCTCGTTTGTGTCCGAACCGGGGTCAGTGGCGCACTTGTCCTTGTCGACGCAATCCGAGATCGCGTTATACGTAGGCTTGCCGTTCGGGCCGACGAGCGTCCATTCACTACCTGTGATCGCGGTGTTCTGATCGTCGGTCTTCGTCCATTCCAGCTTGCCCAGAACCGACTTGTTACCGATGATGCGCCGACCGTTTTCAGTGGCGGTCACCTCGCCGAAGAGGTTGTCGTCGATGGGATTACCGGCAGCATCCTTCTTGGGGTATCCTTCCGCGTATTCGAGGTTCGGCTCCTTCGGGATGGAGTTGTTGGACACCGCCGCCTCGATCGTGAACGTGTACACGTTCTCGGTCTTCTGGAAGCCGTTCGGCGCACTTTTCTCGACCAGCGTGTATACGCCTGGCGCGAGGTTGTCGAGGCTGATGCCACCCATGTCCGGATCGTTGTCTCGCTGGCCGTTGTCGACGATGTCCACGGTCCACGTTCGTTCCCCATGAGCGGCCGGCGTACCGGTCTTCTTCCAGCAATCATCGGACACATCGCCGCCGGTGACCTGGCAGTCGGTCGGACGCATGTCCTCGTCGCTGTACGGGGTCTTGCCTTCGGGGAGGCTGACGGACAGCGTCCACGTGGATGATGTCTTGACCGGTTCCTTCTTGTCGGTGGATGAGTCGACCTTCTGCCAGCTCATCGAATACGGGGTGTCGAACACGACCACGCCGTTCGAGCCGAAGCCACCACCGGACAGGCGGGAGCGGTTGCCGTTGATGGTGATCTGCGCGGATTTCTTCGCATTGTCCTTCAGCTGCTGCTGTTCGGCGGCATTACCCCTGACCGTTGCCTTGAATGCGACGCCGGTCTGGAAGGCCCCCGGCGTATTGCCTCGCGTCAGGGTGATCAGGCCGGGGTTCTGCTCCTCGCCGTGATGCGTCACGGTATCGGCAAGCACTGCGTCTCTTCCCTGGTCCTTGAACCAGGAATCCGCGAATCCGGAGGATTCCTTCAGCGGAGTATTGTCCCAGTTCCAGGTCACGGCAGGGTTGTTACGGTCGGTGAACCACGTGTTCATCAGCAGGAACTGGTTATCGCCAAGACTCTTGAAGTTCGGGTTCATGATCGCCAGATCGTGGCCGGCGTACGTGACCTGGTTCTTGGCCGGATCATCCGTCGGCAGGTTGCTCGAATTCGCGTCGAGGCTCGGCTTCACGTCATTGTCGAACAATGCGATGTTGCCGCCCTTGGATGCGGTGGAGTTACCGGACGGACAGAACCACAGGCCGCCGCCGAAGTGGCCGGCGGTGTTCTCGAATGCCACCGTTTTGCCGACATACGTGACGGTGTTCTCCTCGGTGTAGATTGCCCCACCCAGATATCCGGACGTGTTGTCCGCATATCTGCCGCCGGTGATGGTCGCAGTGGATTTCATCATCAGGAAGATGGCTCCGCCGGCACCGCCTCGCTCGATGGCCTCATCGGCCTGACCGGACGGTTTTCTGATCATGGCCCAGTTGTTCTCGAACAACGGGGTCGAGCCATCGATGCCGTTCTTGACGGCCAGCGCGCCACGGACCCAGATCACACCGCCACCGGAATACGCGGCGGAGGATTTCTCGCCGTTGCCGGTGAACCTCACATTGCCGCGAACCGTCAATGAAGCCTCTGCGCCATTCTTCTCCATGTAGATCACACCGCCACCGGAACGCGGACCACTGCAGGGAGCAAAGGACTCGCGAGTGCATTCGCCCGGATTCTGGACATTGTTCTCGAATACCGTCTGCTTGGCGGAGGTTCCGCTGATCGTGGCCGTAACACCGGAATACAGGTAGAAGACGCCACCGGCACCGCCGACCTGCGACTCGTTGCCCGAAAAGGTTCCGCCGGACACGTTCAACACGCCGCCGTTGACATATGCGACGCCACCGCCCATAAGCGGTGCACTGTTGCCGTCGTACGCGTACCCTTTGCTGACATTGCCGGTGAACCTGCCACCGGTAATGTTCAGCGTGCCGTGCTCACTGCGTATCACACCGCCGGCCCAGGCGGTGTTGTTCGTAAAGGAGCCTCCATTGATGACGGCGGTGCCGTTGTTGAAGACCAGAGTGCCTCCACCGGTACCGTCCTTGGAGATGTCGATGCCATCGAAGGTACCGCCGTTGACGGTGAACGTCGCCCCTGCAGCCGTGTAGGCGAAATTGCGTCTGCCATTGCGATAGATGAAGGAGTCGTCGCCGACCGCGGTGCCAATGCTCAGGGATGCGCCACCCTGCACCAGCATGAACGCACCGCCCTCCCCGGCTCCGGTCAAGGTCGGACCGTCCACGACGGCGGAGGTCAGCGTGATGTCCTTGGTGATCCGAATAGTCGATGTCGAAGGAACGGTGATGGTCTTGGTGATGGTGACGAGACCGGATTCGGCACCGCCGGCGCACTTGGTCAGCGTATCCCAGTCCTGCACATCCGTGCAGCCGGCAATGGGCGCAATGCTCTGACGGGACTGGACCTGAGGGGATGGCGAAGAGATCGCTGCAGCACTGGCGGGAGCTGCAGACACGCTTACGGCTGATCCAACGCTGGCCACAATGCCAAGCGCGGCCGCCGCCACCATGCCGACGAGTTTCGGCCATGCCCCAATGCCGTTCATTCAGTCCTCGTCCTTCTTTCGGTGCCACAGATTTCCGTACCTGCAGATCCGCTCAATCAGCCCATCACGACCGTGAACGCTCACAATCGCGTCTGCAGTCAAAGCAATCCACGAAGATCGTCAACCTGAAACCTGCCATGGTTTCGACGATATGCGCGGACACCTGCGACAACATAGGACCTCTATGTGCGGAACAGCATGCACACCACTTGGCTTTATACCCCCCCCCCCCGCAGGGTTTGTCAAACCGGACTGTCCGCTTCACGGTTCGGCATCGCGATTATCGCGTTCCTGCTGAGCTGACCGGAAGACCGATCAGTCCGGCGGCCTCGATCAGCGAGGGCGCGACCGGACAGCCCAGGTCGCGCGGCAACGGCACGCGCGCGCATGCCTCCACGCCGACCGCTTGCGCCCCGGCGGCGAGCGCGGCCGTCAGCCCGCTCGCCGAATCCTCGAAGACGAGACAATCACGCGGGTCCACGCCGGCGAGACGTGCGCCCGCGAGGTAGGGCGCGGGGTCGGGTTTGTGCGCGAGACCGTCGTCGCCGGCGACGAGTCCCACAAACGTGCCGGCAGGCGCGGCGGCGATGACGCGTTCGCCGAGCGATCGCGGCGAGCCGGTGACGAGGACGGAGGGGATGCCGGCCCCGCGCAGGGCGAGCATCATCGCCCATGCGCCCGGCGCCCACGGCACGCCCGTCGCATGGCTGCCGGCACCGGCCTCGTACCTCACCGTCACGTCGTCGATGAGCTCGCGGATGATTCGATCGGCGTCGAGCCGCACGCCCGCCTCGCGCAGCACCTGCGCGCAGACGGGCAGCGGCGCCGCGGTCATCGCGCGGCTCAACGCGTCGTTCCATGTGACGCCGTGGCGTTCGGCGCACTGGCGTTCGGCCGCCACCCACATCGGATCGGAGTCGACGAGCGTGCCGTCGAGATCCCACAGCACGGCCTGCGGCGTGAACCCGCCGGCCCCGCGCGGCGAACCGCGGCCGACCATCCCATTCACGATTCCCATATCCTCACCATACCGTTCCGCTTGGCGCACGCCCGTCATGCTTGTGGCAGCAGCTCACGCCCGGCGCAGCATGGACCTGTGCACCGGCACGATCTCCACCGATTCGAGCGCGGCGGTCTGCCCGTCGGAGCGTTCCATGCGCGCAGCCATCGCGGATTCGACGTTCACGTTCGCACCCTCGCGGATCGGCGCGATCGTCAGGACGAGACAACCGCGTTCGGAGACGAGCAGGTCCACGCAATCGCGCAATCCCACCTCCCACACGTCGCCGTTCGCGAAATTGTCGTCGACGAGCGTGCCGCCGCACCACAGCCAGCCGATGTCGCAGTGATGTCACAGCGCCGTCACAGCGTGTGGCGGTCGGCGATCTCGTCGGCGAAGAGGTTCGCCTGGATGTGGCTCGGGTCGAGCCCGCGCGCCTCGTCGAGGAAGCGAGCGGCCGCAGCCTTGTCGCCGGTGCCGATGTTGGCGAGCGCCATCAGGTACAGGCAGTGGATGCGGTTCATCCTCGTATAGTCGTTCTCGAAGATGAGGAAGTCGGGCAGCGAGACGGCGAAGTAGTCGATCTTGACCTTATCGTCGAGATGCTGCTCGCCATAGTCGAGCAGACGGTAGAAGCGGGCGTTGGCCGGACCGTCCTCGCCGAGCGCCTTGTGGGCGAGACCCTGGAAGAGGATCATCTCGGCCGGCTGGTCGTTGTAGTACATCGCGCCCTTCACTTCGTCGGGGCCGATCGTGGCCTGTCGGAATTCGGCGCGGGCCGCATCCTCGTCGCCGAGGGCGCGTTCGACGACGCCCAGCAGGTAGTGGATGTCGTTGTCCTTCTGGCCTTCGAGCTTGCCTTCGCCGAGGTTCTCCGGGTAGACGAGCGTCTTCACGAGCAGTTCCTTGGCGTGGGCCCAGTCGTCTGCGGCCATCGCGTCCTTGGCGAGCAGCGTGAGCGCGATGCGGTACTGCGCGGTGATCTTGCCTTCGCCGCCCTCCCACGGGTGGAAGCGGCGCCGACCCATGAGCTCGTAGGCCTTCGCGTAGTTGCCGGCGAGGTTGAGCACGGTGAGGTACTCGATGTACAGGTCGTCGCGTTCGGCCACCACGTCGAGGTGACGCTCGAATTCGACGAGGCGCTGCGCGTAGGTCCATCCGATCTTGCGGTGCAGCTGGTCGAGTTCAAGGAACACGCGGGCGTCGGATTCGTCGAGTCGGTACGCCTCTTCGATCTCGCGTTCGGCGGATGCCGCGTCGCCGCGCTTGTTGTAGTAGGCGAGCGCGAGGTTGCGGTGCGCGGTCGGGAACGTGGGGTCGAGGTCGCGCGAACGCTCCCACAGGGCGATGGCCTTGTCCGCCTGGACCTTGTCGTAGTACAGGCATCCGAGGTAGTACGGGGCCTTCGCACCGTTCACGGTCTCGATGGCGAGGCTCAGCGGGGCGATGTCCTCGAGCTTGTTCGGGAAGCAGTAGTCGGACGGGCAGGCTTCAGCCTCCTCGAACGCGGCGCGCGCTTCGTCCGTACGGCCGAGCTGGGCGAGGTAGTAGCCCTTGTAGTAGTTGACCATCGGCTGGCGCTGGTCGGCGAGATCGAGTAGCGCCAGCGCCTCCTCGTATGCGCCGAACAGGGCGTAGTCGCGGGCGACCTGCAGGTGGTTCTGGTGGAATCCGCGCATGAGCCGCGCAAGTTCCGCGCCGGCTTCGGTCGCGGCCGCGTTGTCGCCGGCGGAGTGCGCGGTGAGCACGCGCTCGTAGCCGGACACGAAGTCGAACGCGTCGATGCCGAGGTTCTCGTCGAGCGCCTCGGCGGCCTCGTCAAGGCGGCCGAATCGGCGCAGCAGGTACGCCTTGAGGCCGCGCGCCTTGATGTTCATCGTGTTGCGGGTCAGCGCGGTCTGCACGTAGTCGAGCGCGTCGGCGAGGTCGCCGCGGCGCGTGGCGATCGCGGCCATGTAGAGGAAGGCGCGTTCCTTCTGCGTGTCGTCCCATGTGGCCTTGTAGAACGCGTCGAACGCCTTGTCCGTGTCGCCTTGGTAGAAGAGCGCGAGTCCGAGGTTGTAGTGAGGTTCGGAATCGTACGGCTGGGTGTTGTGTTTGGTGAGGCGCTTGATGGCGGTGCGGAAACGCTGTTCCGCGCCGGCGAAGTCGCCGCGGCGCAGCAGGAGCCGGCCGTACGCGTTGTTGATGCGCGCGTCGCCCGGATCGCGCTTGAGTCCTTCAAGATAGTACGGGTCGGGCATGTAGGTGGCGTGACGGTACTGTTCGAGGTGCATACCGGCGAGGAACAGCTCCTCGTTGGTGAGGATGTGCTCCGGCTCGTCGGCGGCCTTCGCCGGTTCGGGCAGTTTCTCGATCTTCGCGGGCTGCGGCGTGTAGTCGATGAGCGTGCGGCCGTCGGCGGCGGTGACGGCGGCGGTCACGTCGCTTGCGGCGGCGTCGCCGGTTTCGAATTCGGCGCGCACGGTGTCGTTCGGGCTAAGGCGGCCGTTCCACGCATACAGGACGCGGCCGGTGCGGTCGTCGGTCACGGTGACATGCGCGTCGTCGAACACCTGCGTCGCGTACACGGTGACGCGGCCCTGTCCACCCGTGAGTCCCTGCGCTTCGATGCCTTCGGTCTCGCCGGCCGCGCCGAACGTGTCCTCCGGTCCGATCTCAAGGTTGACGGCCGCTTCGATTGAGGCGTTCTTGACCTGGCCGACGGCCTTGTACGGCATGAAGTACTGGGTGAAGGTCTTGCCCTCGTACGGCTTGAGCCAGGTGAAATCAGGCTGGTTGTCGGTGAAGACGCCGGTCATGAGTTCGACGTACGGGCCGTTCGCGTCGGTCAGGTTGCGGTCCCATGCGCGGCCGAAGTCGCCGTTGCCCCACGTCCACTGCTTCTTGCCCGGGGAGACGTGGTGGTCGGCCACGTGCAGGATGCCGGCACCGACGCCGAAGTCGTAGCCGCCGACGAAGTTGTAGTCGGAGTGCGCGGCCATGTAGCTGGTCGGTACCGGCACGTTCTTGTAGCGTCCGATGTCGACGCCTTCGGAGTAGTCGTGCTTGTAGTAGGTTCCGGTGGCGATCGGGTAGCGGGAGACGTCGCGCTTGCCGTGATCCATGACGGCGGTCACGTCCGGCGGCATCACGGTCTTCGTGTGGTCGTTGACGGGCACGGCCGGGTTCGCCCACCACAGGAAGGTCTGCGGCAGAGGGGTGCCGTTGTACAGTTGCACAGTGATCTCGATGTACGCCTTGCCGGGGTGCAGCGCGATCGTGGTGACGACCTGCGTGCCGTACATCTGGTCGGTGTCGTGGCATTGGACGGCCTTGCCGCCGTCGGCGAGGTCCTCGACCTTGTAGTCGACGGGCAGGTAGGTGGTGGGGCGGTGGTGCTGCGGCCAGTTGAATTCGATGCCGCCGGAGATCCACGGTCCGGTCAGGCCCACGAGCGCGGGCTTGATGACGTCGTTGCGGTACACGAAGTCGTAGTCGTTGGTCTTGTCCTTCGCGTACTGGATGCGTCCGCCGAGTTCGGGCAGGACGGTCACCTCGAGGTATTCGTTTCCGATGATGACGGCCTTGTAGTCCTTGTCCTTCTTCTCGTCGCTGATGGTCTCGATGACGGGGTACGGGTACACGCGGCCCGAGCTTCCCTGGTAGACGCGCTTCTCGATGAATTCGGGGTTCTTGTCCGCCGCCCCGATCTCGTAGGTGGGGATCGTGATGACGGTGTCCCTGATGGTCACGGCCATGGTGGTGCTCCTTCGTTAGATGCTGCGGCCTTTCGCCTTTGCATGATTAATGTATTGATTACTTGCCTACAAGACTAAAGCGGATTTTCAATGATATTTGCTGTTTTCCTGCTTTCCAATATAGAAAAATTGCGGACGCAAAACCATGTGGCCGCAGGTACACTTAAGGAACACGCGAGCACACGAGAGAAGGAGACCCCGCATGAAACCAGCTGAACACGGCATCCTCAACGAGGGCTCTGACTTCTATATCTACACGCCGAGCAAAACCGCGATACGGACCTTTCTCTACCCCCTGCGCGTCGGTTCATTCCACTACGCGGCCGGGTACCGGCAGGAGCGCAACTCCTTCGACAGCTTCCTGCTGATGGCGATCCGCCGAGGCTCGTTCGACGTCACCACGCCGCACGGCACGTCCCATGCCGCGAAGGGCGATTTCATACTGGTGAACTGCTACGCGCATCATTCCTACAGCACCGACGAGCCGAGCGACGTGCTGTGGATGCATTTCGACGGCCCGACGGCGCGCGCCTACTATGAGCTGATCGTCTCCCGCCTCGGCACGGTGTTCTCGTTGAAGGACCCCAGCTACGTGCTGACACGCCTCGGCAACATCTACGGCACGTTCCATTCCGGCAAGCGCATTTCGGAACCGCAAATGGCGAAGTACATCACCGACATCCTCACCGAGTTCGCGATGGCGGCGGCCGATTCCGGCGCTTCGGAGCAACGCCAGCCGCACGCCATCGAGGATGTGCTCACCTACATCGCGAACCATCTGGCCGACCCGCTGCCGATCGGCGATCTCGCGTCCCTCGCCCATATGAGCGAATACCATTTCATCCGCGTCTTCAAGAAGGAGACCGGGTACACGCCGCACGCCTACATCGTGGACGCACGCATGCACGCCGCGAAGTACATGCTCATCAACTCGGACCTGCCGCTGAAACGACTGTGCGAAGAGTGCGGCTTCACCGATGCCAGCTCGTTCTGCGCCGCCTTCAAACGCAAGAACGGCATCTCCCCCATCGAATTCCGCCGTCAGGCGCAATCGCCCGTAACAGCGGATTACTGACGGGGAGCCGAAGCGCTCTCCGAACCGCACGTTATCAACATACATATCCACATCCATGCACAGCATCGCGAACCGATTGGACCACCGATTTTTGACGCGGTAGCGTCGGCAGATATCCGACGACAACGCAGAGACGCGGCGTCGGACTCTCATGACGATACGGATTGGAACGAAGAAGCATGAGCCACGACGACAATAACACGTATGACAATCGTCATACAGCCTGTTATACTGAGGAATCGAACAAAGACATTGAGATACATCCCCACGCGCTACAGGCGCACCATCTGACGCGCGAGCAGATCGAATCGGCTTTGACCAGCAGCGACGACCAATCGAACTGGTGTACGTCGAGACCGCCGATCCGCGGCCACTAGTCATACACGCCAAGCACGTTACGCCAAGCGAATACACTCGACAGGCTTTGGGCGATAGTCTTGCGCAGTCAGGACTCACCCGCGAGCAGAAGGTTGCGATCTATGCGCAGACGCACGGATTAACGCAGGATGAAGCCGTGAACGCACTTATCGACAAGGCCCTGGCGTAGTTGAGGCGTAGCTGACATATGCAGCGGCGCTCCGTCAATAATCAGTCGGCTGCCGTCATCACGTATCAGCAGAAAAGTGCCGGATGGGTATCGAAATTTTCGTTCCTTGGCGGTATGATGAGAGCATCGGCTTGAGTCTCGCTGATCGGCGAGACCGGGTCGAGGCGTCGGGGCGAGGCAGCCTGCGGACGCGAACGCGAATAGGCACGAGCAAGGAGGCTTCATGCTCAAAGGTATTCCGAAGATCATCCCGCCGGAACTGTTGAAGGTGCTGTGCGAGATGGGCCACGGCGATCAGCTGGTCATCGCGGACGGCAACTTCCCGGCCGAATCGATCGGCAAGAACGCGATCGTGGTGCGCATGGACGGCCACGGCGGCGACGAGATCCTCAAGGCGATCCTGACGGTCTTCCCGCTGGACACCTACGTGGACAAGCCGGTCACCCTGATGGAGAAGGTGCCGGGAGACACCGTCGCCACCCCGATCTGGGATGTATACGCGGACCTCATCAAGGAGCATGACGAGCGCGGCGCCGACGCGATCGGCTCCCTCGAGCGCTTCGCGTTCTACGAGCAGGCGAGGAAGGCGTACTGCGTGATCGCCAGCGGCGAATCGGCGCAATACGCGAACCTGATCCTGCAGAAGGGCGTCGTGTTCAACGCCGAATAACGGCATGCGCGACGGATCCTACGGGATCGGACGAAA
Source organism: Bifidobacterium sp. UTCIF-38 (assembly GCF_006454495.1). Taxonomy (NCBI): domain Bacteria; kingdom Bacillati; phylum Actinomycetota; class Actinomycetes; order Bifidobacteriales; family Bifidobacteriaceae; genus Bifidobacterium; species Bifidobacterium sp. UTCIF-38. The sequence goes on from NZ_JFAL01000033.1 coordinate 32,936, forward strand.
ACGCGTCCTCCGAACGTCATATAACGTTCGTTCCCCTAGGATCGAACGAAAACATAGTTCCTAAAAGACGCAAAACGTCCGATCCTATAGGATCGGACGTTTTGTTTTGCCGGACCAGCACCGCCTCCCCCTGACAGGGGGAGCCGGGAACGGGCCGGCCGTTGAGGTCAGCTGTCGAGGATCTGCCGGATGGCGGCGTACTGGGCGTCGGTGAGCTGGACGGCGGGCTCGCGGATCAGGGTGGAAATCGGCAGCCCCTTGGCCTTGACGGCGCCCTTGATCGCGGAGACGAACAGGTCGGACTGGTCGTAGAGCGCCATCAGGTGGCTGATGCGCTGGGCGGAGCGGATCGCGGTGTTGTAGTCACCCGCCTCGTAGGCGGTGTGCAGGTTGGAGAAGGTCTCCGGCTCGACGTTGGTCATGCCGCAGATCACGCCGTCGCCGCCGGAGACGCGATTGACGAGATAATACTCGTCGAATCCGGAGAACACGGCGAATCGCGGATTGACGGCCTTGACCGCGCGGATCACCTTGCGCGTGTGGCTGATCGTGTCGACCGTGTCCTTGATGCCGACGATGTTCGGATACTCGGCCGCGAGCTCCGCCACGAGCTCCGGCGTCAGGTCGGAGCCGGTGCGCGGCGGGAAGTTGTAGAGGATCACCGGAATGTCGACGGCGTTCGCGACCGCGCCGAAGTACGCCTTCGCGCCTCCCGCGGTGGGGCCGAAGTAGTACGGCGAGACGACGACGAGCGCGTCGACGCCACTGGCCTCGGCGGCGCGGGAGAAGTCGAGCACCTTGTCGATGTTCGTGTCACCCACGCCGGCGAACACCTTGATGCGCCCGCCCACATGACGCACGACGAAGTCGACGACCTCCTTCTTCACGTCGAGCGGGAAGGCGTAGAACTCGCCGATGCTGCCGAAGATCAGCACGCCGTTGACGCCTGCCTCGATGAGGTGGTCGAGATGTCTGCCCCAGTTCTCGTAGTCGATGGAGCCATCGTCCCTGGTGATGGTGATGGAGGGGCAGATGATGCCCGAGAATACGGCGTTGTCCGTCATGTGATTCCTTTCAATATGCGTCAATATGCGTCCATATGCGTCCATATGCGCCGAGGGGCGGCGGAACATCGGTTCCAACCGCCCCTCGGCACCGAATGGTTATGCAATGGTTACATGGTTATATATAGGCTACGCCTCGATGCCGTAGGCGCGGCGGGCGTTGTTCGCGAAGAAGTCCTCGTCCTCGCCGAACGTGTCCAGCATGAGCTGGAAATGCGCGGCGAAGGTCGAGTTCAGTTCCACGACCGGCCAGTTGGAGCTGTACAGCACCTTCTTCGGGCCGAACGTGTCACGCACGTACTTCACGATGTCCGGGTCGACCGGGTTGTCGCCGGAGACCTTGATATAGGAGTTCGGCAGCCCCGCGAGCGCGGTGAGCGCGGCCTTCGTGTCGTCGTCGAGTCCCGGCGCGTTGCCGAGGTGATCGACGATCACCGTGACCTGCGGCACCTGGCTGAACGCCTTGGCCATGTCGGGCAGTTCGGCGCCGCGATTGCACAGTTCGAACGGCAGCCCCTTGTCGGCCATCGCCTCGAGTCCCTCGATGAACGAGGTTTCGAGGCAGCGGCCGCGCGGTTCGGAGTCGACGTGGAGCGGTTCGCGGATGCCGTCGGCGTTGATCGGGATGCGCATCCAGGGACTCACGTCGCTGCGAAGCATGCGCTTGAGGATCTTCGGGGACGGGTTCTCGAACAGGAGGCGATCCTCGAGCTCATGGTCGGCCGCGTCGACCTCCACGTACACGCCGCCGAGGAAGTCGACGCCGAACTTTGCGTATTCGGCTTCGAGGTCCTCGACCGTGTACTTGTGCTGGAGGGCGGGCAGTCCCGCGAGCCACGGCAGATCCTGCGTGTCCGGATCCCAGATGTGGAAGTGGGAGTCGATGACCTTCAATGCCATGATGGGTTACCTTTCGATCAGACGATCAGTCGATCAGTCGATCAGGCTGCTTCCTTGAGGCCGATCTTGCAGCCCCAGAAGGCGTACCAGACCAGGAACAGGAACAGCGGGACGGTGCACCAGAGCATGACGTTCATGCCGCCGGCGTCGGTGATCGCGCCGTAGATGAGCGGGATGATCGCGCCGCCGACGATGGACATCGTGATCAGGCTGGCGCCGGTCTTGGCCGCGGCGCCCTTGAGCTGGGACAGGGCGAGGGCGAAGATCGTGCCGTAGGCGATGGACATGAAGAAGTACAGGGCGATGAACGTGATGACCGAGACCTTGCCCAGACCCATGGCCGTGAGGATCACGAGGATCGTGGCGCCGATCATGTAGACGCCGAGGATCTTGCCCGGGTGGAACTTGGTCATGAACGGGGTGGTGACGAATCGGCCGATCGCGAACATCAGGGTGAGGATGGCGAGGAACGTGGCGGCCGTACCGGCGCTCATGCCCTCCCACTGCTGCTGCGCGAAGGTGGAGAACGTGGAGAAGCCGATGGTCTGCAGACCCACATACACGAATTCGGCGATGACGCCGAGGACGACCCACGGCTTCCTGAGCAGGGCACCGATCGAGCTGTCCTGGGCCGAGCCGCCGGAGGCGGCCTCCTCCTCGTCGCCCGGAGGCGAGGGGAGCTTGGCGAAGACGAACACGGCGAGCACGACCGCGAGGATGATGCCGATGACGATGTAGAACATGCGGGTCTGGCCCATGAAGGCGATCTTGGCCTCGTCAAAACCGGGATCGCCCCTCTTGACGGATGCGGTGTTGCCGAGGATCATGCCGAGGATCAGCGGGCTGACGACCGAGCCGACCGCATTGAAGCTCTGGGCGAGGTTCAGGCGGAACGATTCGCCCTTCTCATCGCCGAGCTTGGTGATGTACGGGTTACAGTTCGCCTCGAGGGAGGCCGCGCCGAGGGCGATGACGAACATCGCGAACAGGAACAGGCCGTAGCTGAGCGAAGTGGTGGCGGGGATGGTCAGGAACGCGCCGATCACGAAGAAGATCAGGCCGCAGATCATGCCGCCCTTGTAGCCGAAGCGCTTGGCGACCATCGTCGCCGGGATCGCCATCACGAAGTAGGCGCCGAAGTAGGCGACCTGCAGCAGCGAGGATTCGGTGCTGTTGAGATTGAGGTAGACGGCAAACGGATCACGGATGGCGCTGACGAGGTTCATCGCCAGACCCCAGATGAAGAACAGCAGCGTAACCAGCGCGAACGCGATGATCCAGGTCTTGCCGCCCGAGGTCTTCGACGCCGATGTCGAGGAGGATGGGGATGACATGGTTCTTTCCCTTTCTTTTCTTAACTTATTGACTTCTAAATGCCACGCGGTAAGAGGCACAGCCCCGGGTGGGGCCGTGCCATTATAA
>NZ_JFAL01000034.1:0-40058 GCF_006454495.1 Bifidobacterium sp. UTCIF-38
ATCACCGTCGTCGTCGACCACGAGCGGCGTCGGGTGATCTGGGCGCACGACGGGTACGGCAGGGACGTGTTCGACCTGTTCTTCCAACAGCTCACCGACGAGCAGAAAGCGTCCATCCGGGTCGTCACCGGCGACGGCGCCCGCTGGATCGACTCATGCGTCAAGGAGCACTGCCCGAACGCGGAGCGCGTGCTCGACGGGTTCCACATCGTCAGCTGGATGACCGACGCGCTCGACAAGGTGAGGAAGCGCCTCTGGAACGATGCGAGGCGCGACGGCGACCGGGAGGCGACCAAGCGCATGCGCGGCGTCAAATACGCGGTCCTGAAGAACCCCGACCAATTGACCGACCGGCAGGACGAATCCCTCACCGCATTGGGGAACACGGACCCCAAGGGCCAGCTCTACCGCGCCTGGCAGCTCAAGGAGCTCCTGCGCACCCTGCTCAAGCACCCGCTCGGACAGGCCACCGCGGAACTCAACCACTGGGTGTTCTGGGCGTCCCACAGCCGCATCCCCGAAATCGTCGAACTCTCCAAAAAGATCCGCAGACGCCGCCCCGACATCCTGCGCACGATCGAACTCGGCTACTCCAACGCGAGACTCGAGGCGTTCAACAACCGGATCAAGGTCACCATCCGCATGGCCTACGGCTTCCACCACGTCGACAACCTCATCAGCCTGATCATGCTCCGATGCGGCGGCCTCGACATCCGACTACCCCAACCCGCCAACTAACCCACGAAAACAACAGAAGCCTCTCAAATCGGCGGTCTGCTCCAGACGATAGTCCTTCGGTTGCGCATCGCGATACACGACGGCCTCCTTGGATAGCGCATAGTCGATGGATGCTTTCAGCGCGTTCGATACGATTTGCTGCCCATTGTCGTAGTACACCTTGATTGTCTCGTACGATTGGAATTCGTGGAGATGCGATAGGAAGAAGTCCGCAAGATCGCGTTTGAGCTGTGCTTCGAATCGGGTCCTGTCACCGTCGAACATGCTTTTGCGATGGGCGAACGTCACGTACCGGAACGGAAGGTTGCGGGCGAGCGTGAAGAACGCGAAGAACAGTCTCTTGCGATCCGCGAACGGCATGCCCTCGTAATCGTCGTGCCCGTTGAACAAAGGACCGGCATGGAACGGGATGTCCGGCAAGGCCGAATCTGTCAGATGCCGTTCATACTTCTCGATGTGCGTGGTTATGGGCGTGGACTGCACATGGAACACCAGCGTGATGAGATAGTATTCGGACAGCTTGCCCCATTCGCCGGACTCGTCCACGAAGATGCTCAATTCGCTCAACCGATTCCCCTGACAAGACGGCGGATAAAGGAATGCCGGGGGAATACCCCCGGCGACTTGGAGCCTCGCCCTTACGGGACGAAGCGTCACCATTATGACAGAACCAGATCTGACATGCAAGAGCCAGGATTCATGATGGCTATACTAATGGCGAATGCCCCGGAACGTCACTCATGCGAAACATCATGAAACACTGGTGCTTTTTCTTTCCGGTACAGCTAATTGAGGCTAAGGTGTGCGGTCATTGACTGAGTGTTACCGCGCAGGGGGGCACATATCAAGAAAAAAAAGCCCTGCTTTCCAAGCGGGAGTAGGGCTTTCGGTCGGGCTGACGGGATTTGAACCTGCGACATCCTGTTAGGATCGGGGGTTCTTGGCTCGGGCCGCCGGTCTTGGCTCACCTTGAAACCGTTGGAATTATGCCGTTCTTGAGTTTTGAATTTCTTTGTTCAGACCACCCGGATTGGTAAATCGTGACGGTCATTGTTGGCAAAATGTTAGCGTCCCAGACCATCGAAACAGCTTAAACACTCGGCGCGTCGAAACACTGCCCCAGATGCTCTGTTAGCATCACTGCCCTTCATGATGACGATCTTCTCCGAACAGGTGATTGAAGAGAACTTGACCCGCTCTCCCCATTCACCCTAATTGGAGCTGAATGCGGAATAATCGACCCGTCTCCAACGACTGTCGTTCAAGTGTGGCGGATATCGCCATGAACGGGACGCCCGAAGTCAGCGCTCAGCCCAGCGCAGCCGAGCGTAGGCGAATGCGCAGATGAGCAGCAGGGCGGCCGCGATGAACACGGCGCGCAGGGAGCCGTCAAGCGAGGGTGTGAAGGTGGCGACCACACCGAACACGGCCACGCCGATCGCGCCACCGACCTGACGGAACGTGTTGAACACCGCGCTGGCGATACCCGCCTGCTTCTGCTCCACGCTCACCAGCACCAGTCCGGACAGTGCCGGCGTGACCAGTGCGCCGCCAAGGCCGACGACGCTCAGGGCGACGGCGATCACCCATGCGGGCATTGGAGCCGGCACCAGCACCGCGGCAAGGAACCCGACGGCCATGGCAATCAGTCCAATGGACACGGTGAACCGGGTGCCCATCGAGTTGATGACCTGCCCGCTGAACACGTTGATGACCACCATGACCACCGCGGAGGGAATGAACACCAGCCCGGCGGCGAACGGGCTCATGCCCTGCTCGCTTTGCAGGAACAGGGTGGAGATGAAGACCATACCGAACCAGTTGAAGATCATGATGAAGCCCACGATCAGCGAGATGCGCATGCCGTCGTTGCGGAACAGGTTCAGCGGCACCATCGGATGCCCGACCTTGGCTTGTGCGATCACGAACAGCACGAGTGCGGCGACGCCGACAGACAGCAGCGCGAGCGTCACCGGTGAGGAGATGCCCAGGGAACCGATTTCGATGACGCCGGCCACCAGCGAGGCGAGACCAATCAGCGCGAGCGTCTGACCGAGCCAGTCGAACGAGATGGCACGGGTGGGCGATGGTGCAACCTTCGGTGCAAGAGCGAGCACAATCAGGCAGAACGGCACGTTGACCGCGAAAATCAGGCTCCAGTGGATTGGTGTGAGCAAACCGCCGAACAGTGGGCCGAACGCGGATGCCGAAGCCGAGCCGGCGCCCCACAGGCCGAGGGCGAACGCACGGCGGCGCGGATCGGGATTGGCCTCGTTAATCAAGGCCATCGACGCCGGCAGGATCAGGGCTGCGGCCACGCCCATCAGGCAACGGCCGACGATGAGCACCAGCATGGTCCACGCGAAGGTGCTCAGCAGGGATGCCGCTCCGAACAATGCCGTGCCGAAGAAGAACATGCGCTTGGCACCGAACTTGTCAGACAGACTGCCGGCGAGCAGCAGCAGCGAGGCGAACAGCAGCGTGTACCCGTCGATCATCCACTGCTGCAACGCCATATTGCCGCCAAGGTCGGCGGTGATGGTCGGCAGTGCCACGTTGACAATCATGGTGTCCATACCGGTCAGGAAGAACGCCAGCGAAGTGGCGAAAGTGGTCAGCCCGGCGCTGTAGCGGGCCGAGCGACGCGATGCGCGACGGGTTTCACGCTCAAGGCTTTCGTCTTCGCACACGAGGCCGAGGGCTGCGGATTCGTTGATTGATGTCATACTCACCTATATCCCATTGGTTTACATGTTTCCGTTTGGTTATTGCAATAGCTATGGTATTCTTCAAGACATCAGTAGAATAGTATTTTATAAATGCTTATGGCTTACATCCTATAAACCTTTGGTTTATGGAGGTCGCAATGTACGACAGAAGACTGGACGCGGTGATCGCCGCCGCGCAGACCGGCAGCTTCGCCAAGACCGGCCATCGCCTGCATATTTCCACGCCGGCGGTGGCCAAACAGGTCAATACGTTCGAAAGGGAATACGGCCTGACGCTGTTCGACCGATCGCGCAGCGGCGTGCAACTCACCAAAGCCGGCCGAGAGTTCGTCGAGGACGCGCGGATGATTGTGCGCCAATGCGAGGAGATCCTGCGCCGTGCGCAACAACGTGGCACCGACGGCATCGCCACCGTTCGTCTTGGCGTTTCCATCCTGCGCCCCGGCCGCCGTATCCTCGACCTATGGCAACGCGACGCCGGCAAGCACACCGACATCCGCCTGGAACTGGTGTCGATGCCCGACGACTCCGAAGCCATCAACGACATCATCACCCATCTTGGCGAAAACATCGACCTGATCTCCACGGCGTTCGACACCGGCTATTGGAACGACACATGCAGCACCGTCGCCCTCGATTCCGAGCCACTGTGCGTGGCCGTGCCACGCAACCACACGCTGGCGAGACGCGCACGACTCACATTGAAAGACCTCGAAGGCACGCGCATCCGCATCCTCAAGCGCCATCGCGGCGCCAACGACACGGCTCGGGACTTGTTGGAACAATGCCCTGCCATCGATCTGATCGACATCGACCGCTACGACCTTGACACGTTTAACGACTGCGCCGAATCCGGCGACCTGCTCATCTCCAAACCGATGTGGGCCGGCATTCACCCACAGCTCGTCAACGTAGCCGTGGACTGGCCCGAACCGGTCATCATGCACTACGGGTTGCTCTATCCGCTCGATGCCACCCCGGCAATTCGCACGTTTATCTCCCGCATCGCCGCACTATCCGGCCTTACTGGCGAACCCCGTGCACTACCTCATTCATGATCCTTGGGCCTTTGTCTTCCGGCTCCTGGCTTGCGGGATTGGTGACATCCGCCGTCTACTCGATAGACCGTGGCTCGTGTTCGAGCACGAGTTTCATCTTGCTGTTGTCCATCAGCCACGAGTACAGGTTCCGGTCCAGAATCATCGCCAGATCGAAACAGGCCCGCACCGCGTCCGCCAGTGTGATGCGCCGGTTCTCGCCCGGCAGCGGGACGCCGTTGACGAGCGGCTCGTGGTGGGCGACCCCGGTTGCGCAGGGCATGCACGGTCTTGACAATGTTCAGCGCGTAGTTTCTTGTCCACTTGGCGTTCGCGTCCGCTGCGTGCCGACGGCCGCCAGGGAAGGACTTGGCGATGCCTTTGCGCCAGAACCCGAACGTCAACGCCGCGACGAGATGGCCATGCGTGTGCCATTTCTTCTGCTGGATGGTGAGATGGCCCCATGCCTCACGGATCTGACGCTGAGTACGGTCGTCGAAACGCAGCCCCGCCATGTACCAGTCCTTGGTGCCGGCCTGCTCCAAGGCGATGAGGGACAGCTGCCGATCCATGTGGTTGCGCAAGGCGACTTCAAGGATGGCGATGTCGCCCATGCACGCGCTGGCCATGTCATGATCCCACAGGTACAGTCGCAAAGCCGGGCATGAACGTCTCCGTGCTTCGGAGTCATGGGATGAGAGCCGTTCGTCGGTGATGCACGAGCATAACGCCCTCTCCTGTGGACTGCCCTTCCGAGGAGTCTGTGAGAGGAAATCGGCTGCTGGGTTTGACTGTCGGCTCATAACCCGTTATCATCTTCCCAAGAAATCCCCCAAAGGGCCTCTCCGGACGGTCTTCGACTGAGCCGTGATGCACTGGGGGTTCTCTTTTAAAGAGGGCTACTTCCCTTGGAAGTAGCCCTCTTGTGGTCGGGCCGGCGGGATTTGAACCCGCGACATCCTGCTCCCAAAGCAGGCGCGCTACCAAACTGCGCTACGGCCCGTATTCGTGCCCAGTATCAGGCACAACCAGTCATTGTACAATACAGGTGGACGTGACACGAAGGAGGTAGAACATGGGCCGTCATCAACGTGCGGAGACCGGCGGCCTGATCTCGTTCATCCTGTGCGCCTGCGTCGGTGCCATCGGCATGAACCTCTATCTGCAATACGCTCCTGCCATCTGGCAGGTCTCGCAGCGCCGGTTCACCGTCTGCGCGGGCATCGTCGCCGCCTGCGCCGTAGTGTCGTTCTGCGTCGGATACATCTCCAACTCCCGCTCGATGACCCTGAAGAACGGCTGGCTCGCGCCGATCCGCCGCATCATCGAGACGCTGGCCCTCTCCACCGTGTACGCCGCGACCACGTTCCTGTCGTCGTTCGCGCTGCTCGGCGCGATCAACGAGATGATGGGCACGCTGTTCGTCGGATACATGTCGTCGGTGTGCGCCGCATTCGCCGGAGTCGTCGGCTATATGACGTTCGTGCAGGCGGAGATGATGAGCGCGAAGACCCTCGCCTCCCTGCTGCCGTTCTTCGTGATCGCCGGTGTGAGCGTCGCGGGACTGACCACGGACGACCCGTACTGGTATCACAACAACTTCTCCCAGCTGGGGGACAGGACCACCTTCGCCGCCACGATGTTCAACTCCACGCTGATGCTGGCCGGCGTGTGCATCATCATCGTCAGCTACTTCGCGGTCTCCGAACTGCTGACCACCGAACGACTCATGCGCCTATGGCACGACCACACGCGCGACGACCCCAATCGCGGCTACGACATCCCACATTTCGTCACGCGCATGACCGTGCTCGCCGTACTGCTCACCCTGTCCGGTCTCGCATTCATAGGCATCGGCGCGTTCCGCTACACGCCGCACAACCTGATGCACAACATCTGCGCGAAGGGACTGCCGTTCATCATGCTGCTGCTGTTCCTGCTGCTGCCATGGCTCGCACCACGCATCGGCAAGGCGGTGATGGTCGTCTCCGATCTCGTCGCACTGGTGTGCGCGGGATTTTGGGCCAACATGATGCTCGGCCACAACACCCTGACCAACGTCGAAGCGCTCGCCGGCCTGCTTTTCCTCGGATGGTTCATCGTCTTCTCCAGGCAGATCGCCGCGATCGAGGCGGATCGTGTCACGATGCAGCTCGTGCGTCATCAGGCGCAGCTGCAGTTCGAGGACAATGGTGAGGGACAGTCGGACGACAACGCCCAGATCGACTCCGACGTCGATGCGAGTACCGGCACCGGATCGCAGACCGTTCCCATGAGCATCACGGCGAACGTCACAGCCGGCACCTCCATACACACGGGCACACATAAGCCGTCAACCGCCATGCCGGAGTCGCGCATCGCCTCCGACCGCTGATCCGTTCGATCGACATCCCATTCGATCCGCAACACGTCCGGACCGCGCTACGATGAACCCATGAGCAATTCGCAACGAGGCACATCGTCGACAACCGGGGACTGGCTCCCACCCGTGTCCCCGATCCGTATGCGCCCATGCCGCGCATCGTTCCCGAGGGGACGGTGGCCATGCGTTTCATCGATCTGGTCGGCAGACCCGTGTTTCTGCTCATGTTCCTCATGATGCTGTGCGCCGGCGCCGCCGAGCAGGGAATGAGCGGCGATCTGGGATGTGCGGGAGGTCCGTCGTTGGTTGGTTTCTTCGCCTCCGCCAACGGCGACGATCTCAGGACGGGTCTGTTGTTCGGATCCCTCTTCGCGCTGATTCTGCTCGTGTGCGTCTTCGTCGCCGGACGGATGAGACGTGCCAGGTCCGGATTTGCGGTGGCGACGCGAGACGGCAAATCCCCAGCTAGTATCCTGCGCCGTATATTCATTGTTGAATTGACCACTCCTCAGACCTGCTTCAGACCTGCTTCGCGGTCTGGCTTGTCCTGCGATTACGGACGCGCTGCGCGCGTCATGCTGGCTCGCCTGTCGGCCCCGCACGTTGCCTGCAAACGGCGAAACTGTTTTCTTCACGGTGACGTTTTGGCCAACGGCGACGCCCCGACAAGGGGAGATGGGATGAGACCAACGAATTTCCGGTGGAGGTGCTAGACACTCGGCAGCGCCATCGCAGACTGACTCAATTGTGTGTGTCGCCGGGCCGCGCCACCTCAGTCATGCCGTCCGGCCACGCCTCGGCTGTGCCGTCCGGCCATACTGTCCAGCTGTGCTGCAGCTGTGCCGTCCGGCTATGCTCTGGCTGTGCCGTTCAACGCATTTTTCAGTGTTTTTGGCGTTGAGCGGCACGACGATACGTCATCGCTGCCTCGCCGACTTTTTGACATGTTGTCAAAATGGCTGTTTTCCAACGATTCCGCAATGGCCGGTATCGCAAGGACCGCCCCTGTCGCCGATTGGTCTGCCGTTCAACGCGAAAAACCACCGAAATCGCGTTGAGCGGCACGGTTTTCTGCCGCTCAACGAACATCAACCGATTGACATGCACTGAGTGGCAGCCCCATCGCGACTCATCGCGCATTCATCCTCGATTCACCCCAATCGACGTATCGGCCCCTACGGAATCAAACGTTTTCGCCACTTCCCACCACCCCCTCAACGCCGGATACTACAGGATCGGACGAAGTGTGTGTTCAATAGAAAGTGGGCCGTATGGGCGTGTGGAAAGGCTCCGAAGCGGGCTCGAGGGGGCGGCCAATTCAACAACGAACTTCCAACGCAGGATACTAGGCGATGAACCGCAGGTAGGTGCGGTCGTCGAACGATCTCAGGCCGGCCGTGAAACCCTTCGTGGAACGGTATTCGCGGATGAGCTGCGGATCCTCATGGCGCAGCCGCTCCAGCTCGCGTTCCGAACCGTCCAACGTGGGTGCGAGTAGGGGATAGCCGTCCGAGGCGAGCACCACCTCGTCACCGGGACGGACAGGCACGACTTGGATCGGATACGTCGGATCGGTGAACCCGTCGAACACGAAATAGCCGTATTCACCCCGTCGGTTCGCGAATTGCGACTGGAGCCTCAGGAACGGCAGGATCATCTCTCGTGCGGGATCGTCGGGTGACTTGCGCGTTCCGGCTGCGGTCTCGGCGGTGCCGGCGTCACCGACATCGTCCAAGGTGTCCCGTTCGCCCTCCGCGTCCCGTTTCTTGCCTGCTTCCATGAGATGCAGAGCCTGCGCCGCGAACGACCGCAGGTCGCCCAGCAGCTCGTCCACCTTTTTCAACGTGGGCGTCTGCACGCCGTTGACCATGATCTGGCAGTCGCCGAACAGCCACGCCTCGCCCTTCGACACGCTATACACCACGGCATTGGCCTGAAGACGTTCCAACGGCTCATGTTCGAAGAACGACGGGCCCAGCGGATGCGCCTGATACGCGGCCCGGAACCGTTCATCCACCAGATACTGGACGTCCCTCATGCCCGCATCGGCGGACAGTGACGCCAGCGCATCCAGCATCGTGTCCTTCGCCACCACGCCGCCGCTCGGATCCCACGGATGACGCACGCTCTTGCCGGTCACGCCATCCACCACCGCGGCGAACCGATCCGAGACGAACAGCCCGTCCTCATTGAGCGTCTGATCCGTATGCTTGCCTTGGCAGCACTGCTCGATGATTCTCATGAGACACCTCCGACGTCACGACGATTCCGTCATCCATCGCCATCCACCGTGATCCACTGTATCCATCGTGTATCCTCCGTGCATCCGTGCCCCACGGATGGCCGTTTCTTGGTCAGTCCTCCCGATTACCCTGAGAATGATCACCACCGCATCGGACGGATTCGACCGGACGCTTTCGATAGACGATTGCGCATGACGGCCGATTTCCGTTGCGATTCCGCCATACGATGGCGCAAGCAAGGGAGACCGTATGACCGACGTGCAGGACAGGACCGTCACCGACGACGAACGCGACGAACACGACGAAAGAAACGGCAGTCAGGTCGATATCGTACCGCTTGACGCTCCCGGCATGCGTTCTCCGATCGAAGCACCCGACTTCGACGAGCTCATTCGCCCGGTCGAGCTCAAACGCAGGCGTCCGCCGCTGTCGGCCATCATCGGCACCATTGTCGCCGTAATCGCAGTCGTCGCGGTGGTCGTGGCGCTGATCGTGTTCAAGCCGTTCTCCGCCGTACGCGCCTCCGATTATTCGACGGCCGCGCAGCAGACCTCCACGATGGCCAAGCAGTACGCGGCCACGTCGGCGGCCGTCGACGACGCGTTCAAGTTCCTCTACGCACAGGGCGTCTCCTATGATGCCTCCAAGGAGCAGACCCTCAAGGCGCAGGCCTCCAAACTCGGCAAATCGGTGGACGCATTCGCCGATCTGCGGGCGGCCAAGGATCCCGACGTACTCGCCGCGTACACCGTCTACGCCACGCAGGCCAAGCATTTCGTGCGATTGTCCGAGAACCTGGCGGATTCCGCACAGCCGCTGTCCGCAATGGTCACGGCATGCGGCAAGACCCCCAGCGGAACGATGTACGATACCGACTTCATCACCAACTATGAGCAGTACATCGCCACGTGCAAGGCCGCGGTGGAGCCTCTGGACGACGCGAAGGCACAGGTCGTCTCCGAGTTCTCCTCCACCCTCGGGCGCACGCTCGACCAGATGACCGCGATCATCAACCAGATGAAGGCGATCGGCGATCCCTCGTCGTATTCCTCCAGCTCCGATCAGGGCAAGCAGCTGAAGGATCTCTCCTCGCAGCTCGTCGACCTCGACACCTCCTACGGAGCGCTCAACACCCTTCAGGAGCAGCTGCGTCAGTCACGGGAGAACGCGGACCCGACCGCCCTGCTCGACAAACTCAACGTTGCGATACAGCAGGGATACCAGCACGACGGCAAGTAGCGTCCATTCGTCCCCATATGGGGCTTGGTAGCGTGATGGCTCGGTCCGACGAATGCCCGGCCGATAGGGACACTGCGGTGGACATGCGGCTTCTTCAGTTCGCAGACGCCTTATACGATGGGGCGTATGAGCGAAACGAAGCATGAGAGCCTGTGGGCCGCGCCCACGCCCGATGGCCCGATCGACGCGACCATCACCATCCCCGGCAGCAAGTCCCTGTCGAACCGGTATCTGATCCTCGCCGCATTGGGATCGAAGCCGGTCACGCTGGTGGGACTGCTGCGCTCCCGGGACACCGAACTGATGATGGGTGCCCTTGAAGCGCTTGGCGTGACCTGTGCCGTCGATCCGGACAACGATACCACCGTCACCGTGACACCCCCGGCCTCCGGCCGCTTCCGCGGCAATGTGGACGTATTCTGCGGACTCGCCGGAACCGTGATGCGATTCGTACCCGGTCTCGCGCTGTTCGCAGACGACGCCGTGCGATTCGACGGCGACGAACAGGCGTACGCACGTCCGATGAAGCCCGTACTCGACGGACTCGAGCAGTTGGGTGCGACGATCGAATACCACGGTGAGGAGGGCTTCCTGCCGTTCACGGTCACGCCGCCGAAGGCATTGCCGGATTCCCTTGCCAAGGTGTCGATCGACTCCTCCGGTTCGTCCCAGTTCATCTCCGGACTGCTGCTTGTCGGCTCGCGTCTGCCCGCAGGACTCGAACTGACGCACACGGGGGAGAGGACCCCGAGCCTGCCGCACATCCGCATGACCGTCGCCGACGTCAACGGCGCCGGCGGCCATGCCACGGCCGATGAGGCGCATCACCTGTGGAGCGTCGAGCACGGCGAACTTCAGCTGCCCGAGCGCGTGGTCGTCGAACCGGACCTGTCGAACGCGGCGCCGTTCCTCGGAGCGGCTCTGATCGCCGGAGGGCGAGTCCGCGTGCCCCACTGGCCGGTCGAGACCACCCAGCCCGGTGGTCTCCTGCCCGGATATCTTGAGGCGATGGGCGCGCGCATCACGTTCCCCGAGGAGAGCGGCGTGCGCTACTGCGCCGTGGAATCCGACGGAAGCATCCACGGCCTCGGCGACTTCGACCTGACCGCGGCCGGTGAGATCGCGCCCTCCCTGGCAGCGATCCTCGTCTTTGCCGACAAGCCCACGAACATGATCGGCATCGGACATCTGCGCGGCCATGAGACGAACAGACTCGCCGCGCTCGTCACCGAGATCACGCGGATCGGCGGTCAGGCGGCCGAGCTCCCGGACGGCATCGCCATCATGCCGGTGCCTGCGGACCGGCTGCACGGCGCGGTGATGGAGACCTACGCCGATCACCGCATGGCCACGTTCGCCGCGATGGTCGGACTCAAGGTGTCCGGTGTGGATGTGGTCGACGTCGAAACCACCAGAAAGACGCTGCCCGACTTCGTGGGCATGTGGAACAGACTGCTCGGATAGCTGTTCGAACAATCCGGACAAGCAGCATCCGGAAACGGCAGGGGCCTGCATCGGAGTTCGGATGAACCCGATGCAGGCCCCTGCCCGTCTTCGCGTCGGATCGCCCGCTTCGGCGGCGACCTGACGGTTCAGGCGATCAGACTGCTCACTTGGCGAACTTGTTGCCGTAGGTGTCCTCGCCGGCCTCGGCGATGGCGGCGGACTTGCGGGCGATGGCCAGCTCCTCGTTGGTCGGGATCACGGCGATGATCACGGAGGAATCCGGTGTGGAGATGATGCGCGGCTGCTTGGAGCGGGTCGCGTTCTTCTCCTCGTCCAGCTTGACGCCGAACGGAGCGAGCTTGTCGCACACCATCTTGCGCACGATGTCATCGTTCTCGCCGACACCGGCGGTGAAGGTGATCACGTCGCAGCCGCCCATCTGGTAGGTGTAGTTGCCGATGTAGCTGACGATGCGGTGCACGTAGACGTCGAGGGCCAGCTTGGCGTCCTCGTTGCCCTCGGCCACCAGACGGTGGACCTCGCGCAGATCGCCGAAGCCGGTCATGCCCATCATGCCGGAGCGCTTGTTGAACAGGGCATCGAGCTCGTCGACGTTCATGTGGGCGTTGCGGATCAGGTGGAAGACCACGGCCGGGTCGATGTCACCGGTACGGCCGCCCATGACGAGGCCCTCGAGCGGGGTCAGACCCATGGAGGTCTCGACCGGCTTGCCGGACACCTCGGCGGAGGCGGAGGCACCGTTGCCGATGTGCAGGACGATCTGCTTGAGACCCTCGGCCGGCTTGCCGACGACCTCCGGCACCACGGAGGAGATGAACTCGTGGGAGGTGCCGTGGGCGCCGTAGCGGCGGATGTGGTACTGATCGGCGATCTCCTTGTTCAGCGCGTAGGTGCTGGCGGCCTTCGGCAGCTGGAAGAAGAAGGAGGAGTCGAAGACGAAGATCTGCGGCACGTCCGGCAGCAGGGAGCGCATGACCTCGGCGCCCTTGGCCTCCGGGCCGTTGTGCAGCGGGGCGAGCACGGCAAGATCCTTGACCTGGTTGATGGTCTTGTCGGTGACCAGCGCCGGCTTCGGGAAGATGGAGCCGCCCTGGACGACGCGGTGGCCGACGGCCACGATGCCCGCCTCGGACAGGTTCGGACCATACTCCTCGAAGAAGCCGAGCACGCGCTTGAGGCCCTGCTCGTGATCGTGGATCGGCTCCTCGAGCTCGTGCTTCTCGCCGTTGTACTCGTGCTTGTAGTGGCCGTCGATCGGCTCGCCGATCTTCTCGACGAGGCCGGAAGCGAGGCCTTCGCCGGTTTCAAGGTCGACCAGCTGGTACTTGATAGAGCTGGAACCGGAATTGATGACAAGGACGGTTTTCGCCATTGTGGGCATCCTCCATTGTGATTTGTCTGTTTCCCGCTGACACGGGTTACCGTTAGTCAGACTACTCGCTACTTACTACAAACTACTGGGCTTCGATGTTCTGGGACGGAGAACGGGAACATGGTGCCAGACACACTCGAGGCCGTTCGGCCGAGCCTACGGTCCGACACCACGTTCCCGTCCTCCGTCCCGAGGCGAAAACCAGATGGGAAGCGCAGGGCTACTGGGCTTCGATGGCGGTCAGGGCGATCGTGTTGATGATGTCCTGGACGAGGGCGCCGCGGCTCAGATCGTTGACGGGCTTGTTGAGACCCTGCAGGATCGGTCCGATGGCGAGTGCCCCGGAGGAGCGCTGCACGGCCTTGTACCCGATGTTGCCGGCGCACAGGTCCGGGAAGACGAACACGTTGACGTGACCCGCCACATCGTTGCCCTTGGCCTTGGTGGCGGCCACGGTCGGCGACCATGCGGCATCGAACTGGATGGAGCCGACGACCGGCAGATCCGGCGCCTTCTCCTTGAGCAGACGGGTGGCCTCCTCGACGACGTCCACATCCGGGCCCTTGCCCGAGCCGAGCGTGGAGTAGGAGAGCATGCCGACCTTCGGATCGATGCCGAACGCCCTTGCGGTCTCGGCGGACTGCAGCGCGATCTCGGAAAGCTGTTCGGCGTCCGGGTTCAAGTTGATCGCGCAGTCGGCGAACACGGCCACATGATCCTTGAAGCACATGAGGAACGAGCCGGAGACGAGCTTCTGGCCGGGCTTGGTCTTGATGACCTGCAGAGCCGGGCGCACGGTGTTGGCGGTGGAGTTGATCGAACCGGAGACGAGGCCGTCGGCGTAGCCGAGCACGACGAGCATCGTGCCGAAGTAGCTTGCGTCCTTCAGCTGCTGGCGGGCCTGCTCCTCGGTCATGCCCTTCTTGGCGCGCAGCTCGCACAGCTTGGCGACCATCGGCATGAGCACGTTTTCGTCGTCGATCGCCTGGAAGCGGGCGCGGTCCAGATGGTTCAGCCCGAGCTCCCTGCCGCGCTCGAGGATCGCGTTCTTGTCGCCGACGATGATGAGGTTGACGATCTCGCGCTGGAGCAGGTAGTCGGCCGCCTTGATGATGCGGTCCTCCTCGCCCTCGGGCAGGACGATCGTCTTCTTGTTGGTCTTGGCCTTGCCGAGCAGGGAGAACTGGAAGGCGTACGGGGTGATGGGGAAGGTCACGTCCACGTTGAGCGCCGCGAGCACCTCCTCGGTGGGCACGTTCTTGCGGAACGTCTCCAAGGCCACGTCCTTGGTGGAGGCGTCGGTGAACTGCACCTGCGGGATCGTCCACACCGGCAGACCGTACTTGGCGAGCGTCTCCTTGACGGAGAAGGCGTGGCGCGGCTCGCAGCCGGTCACGAAGATGCCGAGCACCTTGTTGCCGGCGGCCTCCATGCCCTCGATGGAGAGCTTGACGGTCTCGTCGAGCTCGTGAGGCCAGCGGTCGATGGTGGCGATGGTCAGGAACACGCCGGCCTCGAGATCGGCGGCCACGTTCGCGTTGAACTCGTAGGTGGTCGGATCGTTGACGTGGGACTTGTCCGTGCCGACGATCAGCGCGGCCTCGGCGCGTGAGACCTCGAGCGCGTCGTTGAAGGCGCCGACGATGTCGCCGCGGGCGGTCTCCTTGTCGCGCCTGACCTCATGGATGTCGAGGCCGGTCGACAGGGCCACGCCGAGTCCGGCGTTGGATGCGGCCAGCAGCACCGGGGTGAAGTCGTCGTGATTGGACACGGCGGGGCGGAACACCATCGTCTTGTACTTCGAGGTCAGTGCATTGAGCACGCCGTAGGCCACGACGTTGCGGCCATTGGCACCTTCCGGGCTGGCGATATACACACGGGTTACGGTCACGATGTCTTGTCTCCTTTGATAACAGGTAGGGACCTCGCCCATTATAACGACGGTTTGTTGACGCCATCGGTAGCGGGGAGGGTTTCGTCGGACCGGGCAACGAAAAATCCCGGACCGCTCTTGCGAAGCGATCCGGGATTCGTGATCGTGGAGCTAAGGGGATTCGAACCCCTGACCCTCTCCATGCCATGGAGATGCGCTACCAGCTGCGCCATAGCCCCGTGTTGAGTTATGTGGTGAACAAGTTCGACTGTGTCGGCTTGTTTCGTGGAGCTAAGGGGATTCGAACCCCTGACCCTCTCCATGCCATGGAGATGCGCTACCAGCTGCGCCATAGCCCCGTATTCAATTGTTTGGCTTGCTTTTTGAGCCTCGTATACATTACGACGACATGCGGATTCCGGCAAATACGGCGTGTCGCGTGTGTGTCGCACACATGAACCGCAGTGCCGGAATCCTTTGTTTCCGGGCTTTTCCCAAGCCTTTCCTAGCGTTCGCGCTCCCATTCGGGGGTATCGGCGACGGCGGGACCGTGGTTATAGTCCGTGAGTCGCCAACGTACCGAACCGTCCGGCAGATCCATCGGATCGAGTCGGACCCAGTGCGCGTTGCGCATCGCCGTGAACGTCGAGAACGTGGGATCGACCTCGTTCACCCCAAGCAGGGTCTGCAGGGTCTGGGCGATCCATGCCCCGTGCGAGAAGACGAACAGGTCGGTGTCGTCCCCGGCGAGCGTGGACCAGTAGGAGAGCGCCTCGACGCCTCGGGAACCCACGTGCTCCTTGGGTTCGGCGCCGTACTTGAGTTCACCGCCCTGATGCAGCCTCCACGAGCGGAAGTCCTCGGGGTAGCGTTCGGCCAGTTCGGCCACGGCATGGCCGTCCCAGTCTCCAAAGCTGCGTTCGCGCACGCGCGTGTCGTCATGCACCTCGACTCCCGCCTGGACGCCACCGAGCACGTCGGCGAACGCCTGCGCGGTGGCGTGGGCGCGGGAGAGATCGGAGCATACGATCAGTCTGCTGCTTGTCTCGGGACGCTGATCGACATACACGGCCTTGAGCCATGCGGCGGTCTGGGCCACCTGCCAGCGGCCCACGGCGTCCAGCGGGATGTCGACCTGTCCCTGCAGCTTGTGCGCCGCGTTGTAGGAGGTGCGCCCATGACGCACCAGGAAGATGGAACGGACGTGTTTCATCGTTCCGCGCTTTCCACCGCAATGTTCTCCGGGTGCGCGCTCTCCGGATGCTCGAGTTCGAGATCGATCTGCGGGCAGTCGCGCCACAGGCGTTCGAGACCGTAGAACTCGCGCGACTCCTCGTGCATGACGTGGATCACGTAGTCGCCGTAGTCGAGCAGCACCCACTGGCCTTCGGTCAGTCCCTCACGCTCGCGCGGGCTGCGTCCGCCGCACTTGACGTACAGGTCCTTTTCGATCTCCTCGGCCACGGCGAGCACCTGGCGTTCGTTGGACGCGCCGGCGATCATCATGATGTCGGTGATGCCCAGAGGGCCGGTCACGTCGAAGGCGACGATGTCGGTGGCCTTGACTCGGTCGGCCGCCTGGGCGGCGATGCGGATGTCGTCGATGGATGACTGCAATGCGGGCATGGATCTCCTCTATGCGGTTGTATGTCTATGCGGTTATATATCGGTTATGTCGGTGCGTTCGCGTTGGTGCGCACGCGCGGTCGGGCTGCGGCTCAGCGCTCCCAGGCGGGCTTCCAGCCCTCGACGTTGTGCTGCGTGTTCTCGGAGTAGACCATCGTGTCGTCGGGCACGGGGTGACGGACGACGGATCCGGCGCCGGTGGTCACGTTGTCGCCGACCTCGACGGGGGCCACGAACAGGTTGCCGGCGCCGACGTGGCATCCGGCCCCGATGTGCGTCTTGTTCTTGTGCACGCCATCGTAGTTGGCGGTGATGGTGCCGCCGCCGATGTTGGTGTGGTCGCCGAGCGTGGCGTCGCCCATGTAGCTCAGGTGCGGCACCTTGGTGCCGTTGCCGATGTGCGCCTTCTTCATCTCGACGAACGCGCCGGCCTTCGATTCCTCGCCCAGTTCGTTGCCGGGACGCAGGTACGTCCACGGTCCGATGTTCGCGGCGCGGCCGATATGTGTCTCCTGCACGCGGGAGCGCTCGACGGTGGCCTCGGCATCGACGGTGGCGTCGATGAGCGTGGTGTACGGGCCGACCACGGCCTCCTCGCCGATGACGGTGTGGCCCTGCAGGAAGCATCCGGGCAGGATCACCGCGTCACGGCCGATCTCGACCTCGTCGTCGATCCACGTGGTCTCCGGGTCGAGGATCGTCACGCCGCCGCGCATCCACGCCTCGCACACGCGACGGTTGTGCGCCTTGGCGAGCGCGGCGAGCTGCACGCGGTCGTTCACGCCCTCGACGCTCAGCGGGTCGGGTGCGGTGAACGCGCCGACCTTGCCGGCCGAACGGGCGGTCTCGAGCGCGTCGGTCAGGTAGAACTCGCCCTGCGCGTTGTTGGACTTGAGATCCGCGATGGCGCGCGTGAGCAGTTCGGCGTCGAACACGTACACGGACGTGTTCACCTCCTGCACGGCCAGTTCGCTGCGATTGGCGTCCTTCTGTTCGACGATGCGCAGCACGTTGCCGTCACGATCGCGGATGATGCGGCCATAGCCGGTCGGGTCGTCGAGCACGGTCGTCAGGACCGTGGCGCCGTTGCCGGATTCGGTGTGGAAGGCGACGAGACGTTCCAGCGTGGCGGCGTCGAGCAGCGGCATGTCGGAGGCGGCGATGAGCACCGGGCCGGTGATCGGGCCGTGCTCGGTCAGCTGCGCCATCGCGCACTGCACGGCACGACCGGTGCCGGGGATGTCGTCCTGATTGACGATGGTGACCGACTCGTCGTACGACCGGGCCGCCGCGGCGACGCGGTCGGCCTGGAAGTGGACCACGACCGCGAGGGTTGCCGGATCGAGCGCCCTGACGGAGGCCATCACACGGTTGAGGAAGGTGTGCCCGGCGAAGGTGTGCAGCACCTTCGGCTTGTTGGAACGCATGCGGGTGCCTTCTCCCGCGGCGAGAACGATTGCGGCGGTCAATGCCGAGGATGCCATGAGTGTGTCGTTTCCCTTCACTGGCTGGTTTGATACATGGTGCTTATCCAAGCACCTAACAATAGACGGCCGACCGGATGAGTACCGGTCGGCCGTCCTGACGGTGTTCCCCCACCTGGATTCGAACCAAGACAAAGGGTTCCAAAGGCCCGTGTGCTGCCATTACACCATGGGGGAGCGGCGGGTGAACCCGCCAAGTGTTCATTTATACCATAAGGTCAGGCGAACAGGAAACCCTGACCGTGGTGTTCGGGGTACGTGTCGAACAACTCGGCCACGGAACCATCCTCGAACACGGCACGGATGGCGCCGGCCAGCAGCGGGGCGATGGACAGGACGGTCAGGCCGTCCCAGCGCTTCTCCTCCGGGATCGGCACGGTGTCGGTCAGCACGACCTCGCGGGCGCCGCACGACTTGAGTCGTTCGACGGCGGGACCGGAGAGCACGCCGTGCGTGGCGACGACGGTGACGGACCTGGCGCCGGCGTCCTTGAGCACGTTGCATGCGCCGACGATGGTGCCGGCCGTGTCGATGAGGTCGTCGACGAGCACGCAGTCCTTGCCCTTGACGTCGCCGACGACGCGGTTGGAGACGGCCTGGTTCGGGCGGGTGATGTCACGCGTCTTGTGGACGAAGGCGAGGGGGCCGCCGCCGAGGCGCTGCGCCCACTGCTCGGCCACGCGGATGCGACCGGCGTCGGGGGAGACGACCGCGACGTTGTCGAGGTGACCCTGGAAGCGGTCGCGGATGTAGTCGACGAGCACCGGCATGGCGATGAGATGATCGACCGGACCATCGAAGAAGCCCTGCGACTGCGCGGCATGCAGGTCGACCGACATGATGCGGTCGGCGCCGGCGGTCTTGAGCAGGTCGAAGACGAGACGGCAGGAGATGGGCTCGCGGCCGCGGTGCTTCTTGTCCTGACGGGAGTAGCCCAGCATCGGGCATACGGCGGTGATGGAACGCGCGGATGCGCGCTTCAGGGCGTCGATCATGATGAGCTGTTCCATGATCGCCTTGTTGATCGGCTTGTAGTGGCTTTGCAGTACGAACACGTCGGCGCCGCGCACCGATTCGGTGTAGCGCACGTACATCTCGCCATTGGCGAAGTCATAGGCGGTGGTTTCCAACAGGTCGATGCCGAGCTGTTCGGCGACGTCCTGCGCGAGTTTCGGATGAACCCTTCCCGTAACGAGTATCAGGTTCTTGTCGGGCTTCCCTTCGAGGATTGCGCTCACCGTATCTCCCAAACGTCATTTGAAGTTTTCGCTTGCGTCATCCAAGTGTAGTGGCTCGCGCCGACCGGCCGCGCGCCGCCCTTGCGAGGGTCTCTCGTACGAAAAGGAGCGCCGCCCGGGGACGGACGGCGCTCCTTTTCGTATTCATGTCGTTATTCATGCTTCAGCCGTTAGTGCTGCACGCATGACGTCAACCGGTGAAAACCGTCCGATGCGTGCGGAAGACCGCCGTCCGAGGCCGAGGACGTACAAAAGGTACGTCGAGTGCCGAGGAAAGGCGGTATACGCTCCATCGGACGGTTTTCACCATCACTCCCATTCGATGGTTGCCGGCGGCTTGGAGGTGCAGTCCAGCACCACGCGGTTGATCTGGCGGCATTCGTTGGTGATGCGCGTGGAGATGGCGGCGAGCACGTCGTAGGGCAGACGCGACCAGTCGGCGGTCATGGCGTCCTCGGAGGAGACGGGACGCAGGACGATGGGGGAGCCGTAGGTGCGTTCGTCGCCCTGGACGCCGACGGAGTGGACGTCGGCGAGGAGCACGACGGGGCACTGCCAGATGTCGCGGTCGAGGCCGGCCTTGGTGAGCTCCTCGCGGGCGATGGCGTCGGCCTCGCGCAGCAGGTCGAGGCGCTCCCTGGTGATCTCGCCGATGATGCGGATGCCGAGGCCCGGGCCGGGGAACGGCTGGCGCCAGACGATCTCGTCGGGCAGACCGAGCTCGGTGCCGATGGCGCGCACCTCGTCCTTGAACAGGGTGCGCAGCGGTTCGATGAGCTGGAACTTGATGTCCTTGGGCAGGCCGCCGACGTTGTGGTGGCTCTTGATGTTGGCCGCGCCGTCGCCGCCGCCGGATTCTACGACGTCGGGGTAGAGGGTGCCCTGCACAAGGAACTTGACCTCCTTGCCTCGGGCGCCGGCCTCCTCGAGCACCTGACGCTGGGCCTTCTCGAAGGTGCGGATGAACTTCTCGCCGATGATCTTGCGCTTGCGCTCGGGCTCGGAGACGCCCTTGAGGGCCTCGAGGAAGTCGTCGGCGGCGTCGACGGTGATCAGACGGATGCCGGTGGCCTCGACGAAGTCGTGCTTGACCTGCTCGACCTCGCCCTTCCTGAGCAGACCGTGGTCGACGAACACGCAGGTGAGCTGGTCGCCGATGGCCTTGTGCACGAGGGCGGCCGCGACGGCGGAGTCGACGCCGCCGGACAGGCCGCAGATGACCTCGGCGTCGCCGACCTGCTCGCGGATCCTGTTGACCTGATCGTCGATGATGGAGGAGGCGTTCCAGTCGTCGGTCAGTCCGGCGCAGTCGTGCAGGAACGTCTCGATGAGCTCCTGACCGCGCGGGGTGTGCTTGACCTCGGGGTGCCACTGCACGCCGTAGAGTCCGCGGGAGCGATCCTCCATGGCGGCCACGGGGGCGCCCTCGGTGTGGGCGAGGACGTCGAAGCCCTGCGGGGCGGTCTTGACGGCGACGCCGTGGCTCATCCATGTGCTCTGTTCGGACGGGGATCCGGCGAGGATGCCCTCCGCCCTGTCGATGACGGTCTCGGTCTTGCCGTATTCGCCGAGGGCCGCCTTGTCGACGTCGGCGCCGAGGGCGTAGGCCATGGCCTGGAAGCCGTAGCAGATGCCGAGCACCGGGACGCCGGCCTCGAACAGCTTCGGGTCGACGCGCGGGGCGCCGGGCTCGAACACGGAGGCCGGGCCTCCGGAGAGGATGATCGCCTTCGGATCCTTCGCCAGCATCTCGTCGACCGGCATCGAATGGGGCACGAGCTCGGAATATACATTGGCCTCACGCACGCGGCGGGCGATGAGCTGGGCGTACTGAGCTCCGAAGTCGACGACGAGCACAGGACCTGTTGCCATGGAAATTCCCCTAACGTTTATCGTGATGTAACTTGGGTGGTGTCACATTGATTATCCCTATCGAGCCAGACAAGGGTTAAAGGCGTAGTTTCTGTGCGAAAAACGCACAAACAACGTATGGGGATTCCGTCAACACGCCGATAGTGAACATGGCGAATCGAACGTCGGCTTTCGTTGCAAAATGGCGGATTGCCGCGATATTCCAACGTTTTCATTGCATGCCTGCGTTAAACCCATGCGCACAATCGATCGGCTAATTCACACAAAACCAGCAATTTTCGTAACATTTTCGAACACACCCGCAAGAAATCGTTCAAAAGTCGCGTTGTCCTCGTAACATGACTGGTGATTGGAAGCGGGAAACCGCGTAACCGCAAGGTTATGGAGGTCTCGCGACCGAAACAGAAATAATCAATCGCACATTACGTGCAGGAGTACAGGAGTACACATGACGAGTCCTGTTATTGGCACCCCTTGGAAGAAGCTGAACGCTCCGGTTTCCGAGGAAGCCCTCGAAGGCGTTGACAAGTACTGGCGCGCCGCCAACTACCTCTCCATCGGCCAGATCTACCTGCGTAGCAACCCGCTGATGAAGGAGCCCTTCACCCGCGAGGACGTCAAGCACCGTCTGGTCGGCCACTGGGGCACCACCCCGGGCCTGAACTTCCTGATCGGCCACATCAACCGCTTCATCGCCGACCACGGCCAGAACACCGTGATCATCATGGGCCCGGGCCACGGCGGCCCGGCCGGCACCTCGCAGTCCTACCTGGACGGCACCTACACCGAGACCTTCCCGAAGATCACCAAGGACGAGGCCGGTCTGCAGAAGTTCTTCCGCCAGTTCTCCTACCCGGGCGGCATCCCGTCCCACTTCGCTCCGGAGACCCCGGGCTCCATCCACGAGGGTGGCGAGCTGGGCTACGCCCTGTCTCACGCCTACGGTGCGATCATGGACAACCCGAGCCTGTTCGTCCCGGCCATCGTCGGCGACGGTGAGGCCGAGACCGGCCCGCTGGCCACCGGTTGGCAGTCCAACAAGCTCGTGAACCCGCGCACCGACGGTATCGTGCTGCCGATCCTGCACCTCAACGGCTACAAGATCGCCAACCCGACCATCCTGTCCCGCATCTCCGACGAGGAGCTCCACGAGTTCTTCCACGGCATGGGCTACGAGCCGTACGAGTTCGTCGCCGGCTTCGACGATGAGGACCACATGTCCATCCACCGCCGCTTCGCCGAGCTGTGGGAGTCCATCTGGGACGAGATCTGCGACATCAAGGCGACCGCCCAGACCGACAACGTGCACCGTCCGTTCTACCCGATGCTGATCTTCCGCACCCCGAAGGGCTGGACCTGCCCGAAGTACATCGACGGCAAGAAGACCGAGGGCTCCTGGCGCTCCCACCAGGTGCCGCTGGCCTCCGCCCGCGACACCGAGGCCCACTTCGAGGTCCTCAAGAACTGGCTCGAGTCCTACAAGCCGGAGGAGCTGTTCGACGAGAACGGCGCCGTCAAGGAGGACGTCCTGTCCTTCATGCCGAAGGGCGAGCTGCGCATCGGCGCCAACCCGAACGCTAACGGTGGCGTCATCCGCGACGACCTGAAGCTGCCGAACATCGAGGACTACGCCGTCAAGGAAGTCGAGAAGTACGGCCACGGCTGGGGCCAGCTCGAGGCCACCCGTCGTCTGGGCGTCTACACCCGCGACATCATCAAGAACAACCCGCACGACTTCCGCATCTTCGGACCGGATGAGACCGCCTCCAACCGTCTGCAGGCCTCCTACGAGGTCACCAACAAGCAGTGGGACGCCGGCTACATCTCCGATGAGGTCGACGAGCACATGCACGTCTCCGGCCAGGTCGTCGAGCAGCTGTCCGAGCACCAGATGGAAGGCTTCCTCGAGGGCTACCTGCTGACCGGTCGTCACGGCATCTGGAGCTCCTACGAGTCCTTCGTCCACGTGATCGACTCCATGCTCAACCAGCACGCCAAGTGGCTTGAGGCTACCGTTCGTGAGATCCCGTGGCGCAAGCCGATCGCGTCCATGAACCTGCTGGTCTCCTCCCACGTCTGGCGTCAGGACCACAACGGCTTCTCGCACCAGGATCCGGGTGTCACCTCCCTGCTGCTGAACAAGTGCTTCCACAACGACCACGTCATCGGCATCTACTTCGCCACCGATGCGAACATGCTGCTGGCCATCGCCGAGAAGTGCTACAAGTCCACCAACAAGATCAACGCCATCATCGCCGGCAAGCAGCCGGCCGCCACCTGGCTGTCCCTCGACGAGGCTCGCGCCGAGCTCGAGAAGGGTGCCGCCGCTTGGGATTGGGCCTCCACCGCGAAGTCCAACGATGAGGCCGAGATCGTGCTTGCCGCCGCCGGCGATGTTCCGACCCAGGAGATCATGGCCGCCTCCGACAAGCTCAAGGAGCTGGGCATCAAGTTCAAGGTCGTCAACGTGGTTGATCTGCTCGCTCTGCAGTCCGCGAAGGAGAACGACGAGGCCCTGTCCGACGAGGAGTTCGCCGACATCTTCACCGCCGACAAGCCGGTCCTGTTCGCGTACCACTCCTACGCACACGACGTGCGCGGCCTGATCTACGATCGCCCGAACCACGACAACTTCAACGTCCACGGCTACGAGGAGGAGGGCTCCACCACCACCCCGTACGACATGGTTCGCGTGAACGAGATCGACCGTTACGAGCTGACCGCTGAGGCTCTGCGCATGATCGACGCCGACAAGTACGCCGACAAGATCAACGAGCTCGAGGCCTTCCGCAACGAGGCCTTCCAGTTCGCCGTCGACCACGGCTACGATCACCCGGACTACACCGACTGGGTGTACTCCGGCCTGAACACCTCCGAGAAGGGCGCCGTCACCGCCACCGCCGCTACCGCCGGCGACAACGAGTGAGTCTGACTCCTTCATCTCGTTAGTGTTCTAACGCAAAAAGGGGCTTGGGGATTTTTCCCCAGGCTCCTTTTCGTATGCCTGATGTGGTTCTCATGTGGCTCTCAGTGACCCTCATGTCGTCTCATCGACTGCACATCATCGCGCTACCCCTCTCCGCTTCGTGGGACAAGCTTCCCCGACGAAGAGGAAGCCGATGACGAGCACTACAAAGGCCTCGGCAGGATGAACTCCCGCCGAGGCCTCGTGAAAGCGAGCGATTGCACTCGATCAGTTGGATCCGGTTGAACCCGAGGACGAGCCACTTGAGGAACCGGTGCCGGCCGACCCTGCCGAGCCCGAGGTAGAGCCCGAAGTACCTGAGTCGGATCCGGTGGTGCCGGAGGATCCCGATCCGTTGGATCCGGATTCGCTCGATCCGGAACCGTTGGAGGAGGAGTCACCGGATGATCCGGTACCGGAGCTGTTCGAACCGGACCCGGTGGATCCGGAGTCCGAGCCGTTTGATCCGGTGGAACCGGTGGAACCGGATGAGCTGCCGGAGTTCGAGTCAGTTTCGCTGCCGGTCGTGCCGTTCGTGGAATCGCTGGAATCCATCGAATTCGAATCGGTCGTGGAACCGTTGTCGGAATCGCCGGAATCCGTGGACCCGGAATCCCTGCCCGAATGATCCTTCGGCTGGGAGGGAGCGGTCGGCGTGGTGTTCGTATCCGTTTCGTTCTCGGTCGTCTGGGTCTGCGAAGTGGTCGGATGCACCACGTCACGCACGACGGTGTCGGTGCCGTTGCCGTTCGTGAACAGCAGCACCAGACCGGCGGCGAAGGCCACACCGATCAGGCCGGAGACCACGGACACGATGATCGCCATGCGTTTGGGATCGATCCGGCGTTTGCGTGTGCGACGAATCTCCTCGAGCGTATAGGTGCTCGTCCTCGTGGCGGGCAGGCCTTGCCGATCCGCGGACGGCACGTTCGAACTGACCTCGCGGGGAGTACGAACGGCACCGGCCGCACCGGCGATGACGGTCGTGGCGTCCGATTCTGCAGCGTCGTCGTCCGTCGTCTTCGTGGCATCGGTATCGGAGGTTGGCACAGAGGTCGGCGTCTGCTCCTTATCGACATCGTCCGAGTCGTCGGATGAACCGGGGGTGATGGATTGGAGCTTCTCGCCGGAGACGTCGAGCACGTTCTTGTAGACGTTTGCCGCGACGGTGGAGATGATGTAACTGGCTGCGGCACCGATCACCGAACCACCGACGCCGATCTTCGCCGAGAGCAGGAACGACGTGACCGCGGCAAGGGATCCCGCAACAATCTGGGATATGGAAAGACCTTTGATAAACTTCATCACCCTTGAAGGTAACCGTTCTCGCCGCAAGATACCTGTGAAGCGCCATGATGACGCAAAACACACACACAAGCATCGCCGAAATCTCCACAATCCGCACGAGGACGGTCCGCCGTACCCGCCGTACCCGAAAGACGGCGTCAGTTGCGATGCAGCGAATGACGTGTCGGCCTGACCACCGACAGCAGTACGGCCGAGAAGATCAGCGCGAAGCCGACCAGCGAACTCCACGTGATGCGTTCTCCCCAGAACAGCGCCGAGAACGAGACCGCGAACAGGCTTTCCGTGCACATGATGATCGAAGCCTGCGAGGGCGGCACATGCGCCAGGCCGATGTTCTGCATGATCTGCGCGGACATCGTCGCGCCGAGGAACAGATACAGTACGCTCGCCAGCACCGACGGGGCGAGCCAGCCCGCGTTCGGAGCGGGTTCGGTGCATACGGCGCCGACCATGAACAGGACGCCGGCGACGGCGAATTGGACGAACGTCACGGCGATCGGGTCGAATCGCTTCGCGTACACGCCGAGGCACGTGAGATTGAACGAGAAGATCACGGCGGTCGCGATCGTCAGCCAATCGCCGACCGACAGGGACAGGGACGTCCCGTTCTTCAGCGAGACGAAGGCGACACCCGCGAGGCAGATCACGCCGGCGACCAGATTGACGGCCTTCGGTCGGACGCGGGAGACGATCCAGGTGGCGAATGGTGTCAGCACGCAGTACGCGGCCGTCAGGAACGCGCTGCGACCCGGGTCGATGGTCTGCAGGCCGATCGTCTGCGTGACCATCGTGCCCCAGTAGGTAAGTCCCACCACCAGCGCCGGCACGATGATCGAGGGCTTCAGGGACGGGATGATGTGACGATGGAACAGCGCCAGCATGCACAGGCAGGCGCCGATCATGCGCAGGCCCATCAACCACTGCGGGGGGATCGCCTCCATCGCGAATTTGGCCAGCAGGTAGCTGCCGCCCCAAAGCGCGGCACAGGACAGCAGCATCAGACGTGCGAGGTTCGGCGGGAAGGATCGCGACCAACGACTGCGCAGCGCACCGATTCGTGCCGACAGACCCATGAAGATGACCTCGCTTCCATTGCGTCTCGGTGTCGTCGATACATACGATACGGCCGGACGGCCCGGCGACATGCCTGAGGCGCAAAGGTGAACATACTCACAGCGGCTCACGGCGGACGATGCGGGCGGCGCGGCGGACGAATGGGTAGAGTGGAATGCGGATAACGATTCGCCGTGTCATGAAAGGATGTCACTATGGCAACGCTCACCGAAGAGATGAAGACCTTCATCGAGAACAATCTGGGCTGGATCTCCACCGTCTCCAAGGACGGCGAGCTCGATCTGGGCCCGAAGATGTCGCTGTTCGTGCTGGACGACAACCACATCGCCTACCACGAGCGTACCGCAGGCCAGGCCTACGAGAACCTCAAGAACGGCTCCCCGCTGGTCATCGCCTTCGCGAACCTGGAGAAGAAGCAGGGCTACCGCTTCCGTGGCACCGTGACCCTGCACTCCGATGACGCGATCTACGAGGAGCAGGTCAAGGTCGCCGAGGAGAAGGGCACCAAGAAGCCGGCGGTCATCCCGGTCCTCGAGATCACCGAGATCCAGAACCTCGCCTCCGGCCCCACCGCCGGGCAGACCATCGTCAAGGACTGAGACCGGCCCGTTCGGTCGGGCCCGCTCCGGTTGCGGTCTCGTATCATTCCTGTCTGATGCCTGTGCGTCGCATACGAATGCGATGCGCAGGCATCATCGTTTTCGGGGACGGTTTTCAGGGGAAGGCCGGTTTGCCGCGGTGACGGATGGGCTCCCGATTCGTCCTCATCCGTAAAGCTGCTATGCTTTGCGACACCGGATGACGAGGTGACGGCCCAGGCCGTCCGTCGTCGCGAACAGGTAGGCGTTCCCGCCGTCCTTGAGCTTCAGTTTTTTGCGCAGTGCGGCCACCGGCATCGGGAAGTTGCGCACGGCGATGTTCGCATGCGTCAGATCGTCCAGCGCGGCCTTGAGTTCGCGCTTGTTCATCGTGGATACGCCCTCGACGGCGAATGACCGTCCGGGGAATCCGGCGATGGGTTCGGACGCGACGAACAGGTGGCTGTTCGGCCCGATCATCTGCGCATTGAACGCCCGTGCGAGTGCGTCGAAGCATCCCGCCTTCATGATCGAGGCGTTCGGCTCGTACAGATAGCGCCATTCGTGTCCATCAGGGGAGGTACGTACGCCCGAACCCATAGGATCCGCCGCATCGGACGGGCTGAAGGCGAACACCTGTGCGTCGTTCACGCATATGACCTGCGGCGCGGCGTGCATGCCGCGGTCGACGACGAGCAGCAGCTCCTTGCACTCGTTGCCGGTGGAGACGATATGCACCTCGGCCACGTGTCCTGCGAAATCGTCGACCGTCTTATGCCAGTCGAGCATCGGCGAGAGCTTGACCATCACCCGATGCGCCTTGGCGAGCAGACGATCCAGCATGCCCAGCACGTCCGGTGTGCAGTCGGCGATCGCGTAGGTGCGCGCGCCGTGCGTATCGCGCCTCGCCGGGTCGAGGAAGACGAGCGTCGACTCCGGCATCGCATCCAGATACCCCTCGGCGTGCGCGTTGACGATACGCGCATGATCCAGCCCCAAAGCGGGCACGTTATGCTCGGCGATCGCACACAGATGCGACTGACGCTCCACATAGACCGCACGCTCGAACGCGCGCGCCATATATGAGAAGTCCACGCCGAACCCGCCGGTCAGATCGACCAGCGTCGAGGGGGAGGGGAGGCCCGAGACGTCCGCGGCCAGACGCCGGGCGATGCCCTCCTTGTACGTCGCCGTGAACTGCGACGAGCACTGCTCCATCGACAGATGCGGCGGATACCATACGTCGTCATGCGCCGCCCAATCGGGCAGCTTCGCGCGCGCCGTCTGCCATCCGGCGATCTGCTCCAGCGCGAGCGTCAGGTCGACGCCGTCCGGGTGCCCCGCGTGCAGCGCCAGATCGCGCACGTCCTCGTTGCGGTGCGCGGCGACGAACGCGCGCGTCTCATCGGAAATCATCACCATGCCATTGTACGAAAGGCGCCGTGTGTGTGGAGGGCATCGACGGGGAGCGGAGCGCACCATCCGCGCGGCGCCGATGACCGGCGGATGTGGAACACTGAGATGAGACCCGTTGCGTACCCGAATGACAGCGAACGAAAGGTGTCGACGATGATCGAAGAAGTGGTGATGCTCAGGCACGGACGCACGAACTACAACCTGACCCGGCGTCTGCAGGGGCAGATCGACGTGCCGCTCGACATCGTCGGACAATGGCAGGCCGACCAGACGGGACTCGCGCTCGCCGGCCGCTACTACTGGGCTAAGGTCAGCCGGCTCGCCGCGCAGCCCGAGCTGATCGCGCAGCCGGGACCGCAGGCGGCCGAGCGCAGCAGCATCGACGAGTACCGTGATGCGCCCGCCGCCCGCAAACGCATGGTCGTGGTCAGCTCCGACCTGTTCCGCGCCTTACAGACGGCCCACGCCTTCGCCGACATCCTGGGCCTCCAGGTCCATCCCGACGCACGTCTGCGCGAGCGCAGCTTCGGAGCGTGGGAGGGCATGACCAGAGAGCAGATCAAGGCGGTGGACGCCGCCGCATACGCCTCATGGAAGCACCATACGGGAGGCGAGCTCGCATACGGCGTCGAAAGCCGCAGGGCGCTGGGCGAACGCGGTGCGCGCGCGTTGCGGGAGATCCTCGCCGACCCGGCATACGCCGACGGAACCCCCACCACGCTGATGCTCGTCGGGCACGGGTCATGGATCGTCGCCACGATCAGCGAACTGCTGGGCATCGACCCGGATGGGATGAACGCGCTCGGATCCATGCGCAACGCCTGTTGGAGCCGACTCAAGGTGCGCTACACGGTCAACGGTGAGCCGGCGCCGGCACCGCTATGGGAGCTGGTGGAGCATAATCAGGCGCCGCAGATCGCGAACCTGGCCGATTGGGAGAACGGTCCCGACGAGTTGCGCGGACCCGATATGCCCGCATGGAGTCCGATCGCATGGTGACGTGGCATCGATGCCGTGCCGATGCGCTTGTCGATGCGCGGAATCACGGATCGCACGGAGCACGTGGAATAATTCACGTCGAATTCAGAATTCTCCCGACGCCGCGGTGGCGCCGAACGTGACCGCGGACTAGACTTGACGAGGTTTTATAGCCGGCGATCGGCTCGACCGAGTACACGAACGCAAGTACACGAACGAACGTATCGAACATGCATTGGGTGCTGATTCGTCGCAGGCGGGAAAACGGAGATATTGGCGCCGGGAGGCGTAGGTGCGGCGGCGCGTGGCACACGGAAGGCGGGTGAGAAGACGATGTTGAGGATGTTCAGCACCATTAATGGTCAGGTGGAGCGTATCGACAAACCCGAGAACGGTTCATGGCTGTGTCTGAGCGAGCCCACCGACGTCGAGCTGGCCACCGTCGCCTCCGAAACCGGCGTGGATCTGGCCGACCTGCGCGCCCCTCTGGATGACGAGGAACGTTCCCGCGTCGACGTCGAGGACGACTACACGATGGTCATCGTCGACATCCCGACCGTCGAGGAACGCGGCGGACGCGACTGGTACGAGACGATCCCGTTGTCGATCATCGTCACCGAGCATCTCATCATCACCGTATGCATGCAGGACACCCCCGTGCTCCACCCGTTCATGGAGGGCACGATCCGCGGATTCAACACGTACATGCACTCCCGCTTCATCCTGCAGATCCTCTACCGCAACGCCACCATGTACCTGCGGTACCTGCGCATCATCGACCGCGAAAGCGACAAGCTCGAACTGAAGCTGCGCCATTCGATGCAGAACCGCGAGATCATGATGCTCATGGAACTGTCCAAGACCTTGGTCTACTTCACCACCTCCCTCAAATCGAACGAGATCGTGATGGAGAAGCTCAACACGCTGCAGCGCATCAAGCAGTATCCGGACGACGAGGATCTGCTCGACGACGTCATCACCGAGAACAAGCAGGCCATCGAGATGGCCAACATCTACAGCGGCGTTCTTGCGAACATGACCGACGCGTTCGCCTCGATCGTGTCCAACAACCTGAACAACGTGATGCGCATCTTCACGATCATCTCGATCACGCTGTCCATTCCGACGCTGATCTTCTCGATGTACGGCATGAACTTCGTGCCCGGCCAGCTGGGCATGCCCTTCACCGACAAGACCTGGGGATTCACGCTCATCATCGTCATCTCCATCATCCTGTCGCTGGTGGTCACCTGGTTCCTCACCCGCTCCCGCATGTTCAAGTGACGTGATCGGGTGACGATGCGGGTGACGGGACGATTGGGACGGCGCGTGGGCGCCGCGCTGCTGTCCGTTGCGATGTCCGCCGGACTGGTCGGATGCGGGGAGGCCCCCAGAACGTTCGTCCAGCCCGAAGGTCCGACCATTGCGATCGGGGTGACCGCCGACGAGCCGGGGCTCGCACGCTGGCACGGCGGGGCCTACGAGGGCTTCGAAGTGGACGTCGCACGCTACATCGCCAAGAAGCTCGGGTACGCGAACAAGCAGATCGTCTTCAAGCAGGTACTGCCGTCCAACCGGCTCGATCTGCTGGACGACGGCACCGTCGACATGGTCGTCGCGTCGATGCCGATGCCGCAGACCTCATCGTCCATCGCCTACGCCGGCCCGTATCTGCAGACCTCGCAGGGACTGCTGGTGCGGCCCGACGACGTCGGGACGATTACGAGCACCGCGGCGCTCGCCGGCAGGGACGTGTGCGTGGTCGCGGGATCCGGCGCGCGGGAATCACTGCTCGCCGTCCAGCCGAAGGCGTCGCCGCGCGAACGCGACACCTATCCGCAGTGCGTCACCGATCTGATGATCGGCACCGCAGACGCCATCGCCGGCGACGATGTCATCCTCTCCGGCCTGGCGCGTTCGCAGGGAGCCGATATCACGGTGCGTGTGGAGGGCGTGTCCTACGGACGCACGCGGTACGCCATCGCCCTGCCATCCGGGGCGGGGACGCTGGCGCAGAACGTGGAGGCCGCGTTGAAGGACATGCGCGAGGATGGCACCTATGCGGACCTTCTGCGCAGGCTCAGGAGCGAGACGGGATGGAGCGAGGGCCGCTGACGTCCCGTGTCGATGTCGTATCGGCGTCAATCTGCGCCCTCGGATAGGATGGGAGGCCGGTTTCATCGGTCCTGTTCCACAGGGAGAACGGAAGAAAGGGAGAGTCGAGATGCGACGTGGTCCGCTTGAGGCGGGGGAGAAGGTGCAGTTCACCGACCGCAGGAACAAGAAGATCACCGATCAGCTCGTGGTCGGAGGATCCACGCAGACCGACCATGGTCTGATCCTTCACGATGACGTGATAGGACTGACCGAGGGCACGGTGGTCACCACCGTCACGGCCAAGCGCGAGGCGCAGGTCAATCAGGTGCATCCCGAACGTGACGCCGCCAAACCGTGGAAGGCGACACGCGCCATCGGCGGATGGCAGTACGCGGTGATGCGCCCCAGGCTCGCCGACTACGTGCTTTCCATGCCCCGCGGTGCGCAGATCATGTATCCGAAGGACATCGCGCAGGTCATCCAGCTCGGCGACATCAGAACCGGTCACCGCGTGCTCGAATCGGGCGCCGGATCCGGTGCGATGAGCCTGAACCTCCTCGACGCGGTCGGCGAGGGCGGCGAGGTCACCACCATCGAGCTGCGGCCCGATTTCGCGCGGGTGGCCGAGGCCAACGCGACGCTCTATTACGGTCGCCGGCCGCAATGGTGGAGCCTCAAGACCGGGGATTTCGACTCGGTCGCCGCCGAACTGCCCGAACACCACTACGACCGCATCATGCTCGACATGCTCGATCCGTGGAATCGCCTCGAGCAGGCGTATCGCGTGATCGCCCCCGGCGGCGTGATCGTGGCCTATGTCACCACCACCACGCAGATGAGCCGCATGGTGGAGGCGCTGCGCGACGCCGGCGTATGGACCGAGCCGGTCATCCAGGAGACGCTCGAACGCAGCTGGAAGGCGCAGGGACTCGCCGTGCGCCCCGATCATCAGATGATCGGACACACCGGATTCCTCATCGTCTCGCGGGCGATGGCCGAGGGCTTCACCGCCCTGAGGAAGCGTGAGCGCGCGGCCAAGGACACCGTCACCGATGTGGACGATCTGACGGACGAGGAGCGCGAGGCACGGCTCGAGGATCTCGAGCTGCGCGACATCTCGGATCGCAAACTACGTAAGGTGCTGCGTGATCTCGATCGCATGGTCGATGCGCTCGAGGGCTGACCGGACTATAATTGGTCAGCATTGCGGATATGAGTGTTCGCCGATTGTTTCCCGGATGTTGGTCTGACGTTGACCGAGGGTTCGGCGGGTGTTCATGAGCGTATCCGCCATAAGTCCGAGGGGAGCTGTCATGGGAGTCAATCCAAACAAGGTCGCCAAGCGGGTCAAGGGGTACGACCACATCCTGATCATCATGCGTCACGCGAAGGCCGAGCCGTTCCATGCGGAGGGCGACTACGGCCGTGAACTGACGAACAAAGGGCTCAAGCAGGCCAAGAAGGTTGCCAAGGGACTGACGGACATGAAGCTCGACCCGGATGTGATCGCCTGCTCGGCGGCCACCCGGGCCCGCCAGACCTGCGCGAAGATGCTCAAGACCTTCGGCGACAAGCCCAAGGTCGACTACCACCAGAGCCTGTACGAGGGGGGAGTACAGGCCGTGTTCGACGAGCTGGCGCACGCCAAGGAGAAGGATCGCGTGCTCATGGTGCTCGGCCATGAGCCCACCGTCTCGATCGCCAGCCAGTGGATCGCCTCGTCCGATTCCGATTCGGAGCGACTCGACCTGCTCAATCTGGGATTGCAGACCGCGGGCGTGGTGATCTTCGGATCGGACAAGCCGTTCGACCAGTGGCAGGTGCATTCCGGCGATCTGCTCGCCGTGATGAGCTCCTCCGATTTCGACTGATGCTGTCGACTGATGTTTCGATATGTGGGCGCGATGGGTTCCTCCATCGCGCCCCAAGCGTATGATGGCCGCTATGCCGTTTGCCAGCTTGATTGATCGGTCTCACATACTGTAAAGAGGCGTGAAACGGCGGTATAAAGCCGATTTATAGCGACACTTCCATGTCATTGATGACTTTGTTTTAGGACGTGTTTGATAGGCTGAGCGGGTTGAAAAGCCGTTTCGCTAACGAAGCAGTATGGAGGATTCATGACTGCACTCACGTCCGTGTCCGGGTTCCCGCGCATCGGTCAGAACCGAGAGCTCAAGAAGATCATCGAAGCCTATTGGAAGGGCAACGCCACCCTTGACGAGGTGCACGCCACCGCCAAGGAGCTGCGCGCCAAGCACTGGAGGATCCAGGCCGAGGCCGGCGTCGACCTGATCCCGAGCAACGACTTCAGCTACTTCGACCAGCTGCTCGACACGGCGATCCTGCTCAACGTCATTCCGGAGCGCTATCAGCGCCTCTCCTTCGAGAACCCGGAGGAGACGCTGTTCGCCATGTCGCGCGGCTACCAGGGCGAGCGCGGCGACGTCACCGCCCTGCCGATGAAGAAGTGGTTCACCACCAACTACCACTACATCGTGCCGGAGATCGAACCGTCCACCGAGATCAAGCTCAACGGCACCAAGCCGTTCGACGAGTTCAACGAGGCCAAGGAGCTCGGCATCACCACCAAGCCCGTGCTCATCGGCCCGTACACCTTCCTCAAGCTCTCCCGCGACGACAACGCCCAGGAGCTCACCTACGACAAGGGTCTCGTCAACGCCGTGGCCGCCGTCTACGCCGAGGTCATCACGAAGTTCGCCGAACTCGGCGCCGAGTGGATCCAGATCGACGAGCCGTTCCTCGTGCTCGACAAGCAGCCGGGAGACGTGGAGCTCTTCAAGAGCCTGTACGCCAAGATCCTGCCCGCACGCAAGGGCGGCATCAAGGTACTGCTCAACACCTACTTCGGCCACATCGCCGACGTGTACGAGACCGTCAACCTGCTCGGCTTCGACGGCATCGGCCTTGATCTGAACGAAGGCAAGGAGGAGAACCTCGAGGCGGTCGCCAAGTACGGCGTCGCCGACGGCACCACGATCTTCGCCGGCGTGGTCAACGGCCGCAACATCTGGCGCAACAACTACGCCGTGAGCCTCGGCCTCGTCGACGCCCTGAAGCAGGTCACCGACAACGTTGCCGTCTCCACCGCCAGCTCCCTGCTGCACGTGCCGTTCAGCACCGAAGGCGAAAACGCCCTCAAGCCGGAGATCCTCAGGCACTTCGCGTTCGCCGTCGAGAAGCTCGGCGAACTCAAGGAGATCGCCACCCTGGCCGACGCCTCCGACGAGGAGCGCAAGGCCTCCGCCGCGCTCGCCGCCAACCAGGCGCTCTTCGACGGCACCCGCGTGTCCGCCGATCCGGCCGTCGCCGAGCGCATCTCCAAGCTCACCGACGCCGACTTCGTGCGCCAGCCCGCCCGCGCCGAGCGCCAGAAGCTCCAGCGCGAGGCCCTCGGCCTGCCGCTGCTGCCGACCACCACCATCGGCTCCTTCCCGCAGACCCGCGAGATCCGCGCCGAGCGCGCCAAGTTCCGCAAGGGCGAGATCACCAAGGAGGCGTACGACCAGTTCATCAAGGACCAGATCGACGCCTGCATCAGGCATCAGGAGGAGATCGGCCTCGACGTGCTCGTCCACGGCGAGTTCGAGCGCAACGACATGGTCGAGTACTTCGGCCAGAACCTCAACGGCTTCCTGTTCACCAAGAACGCCTGGGTGCAGTCCTACGGCACCCGCTGCGTCAAGCCCCCGATCGTCTGGGGCGACGTCTCCCGCGCCAAGCCGATCACCGTCGAATGGTCCGCGTACGCGCAGAGCCGCACCGACCACGTCATGAAGGGCATGCTCACCGGCCCGGTGACCATTCTCAACTGGTCCTGGCCTCGCGAGGACATCACCCACGAGGAGCAGACCAAGCAGCTCGCCCTCGCCATCCGCGACGAAGTCCTCGACCTCGAGGCCGCCGGCATCAAGGTCATCCAGATCGACGAGGCCGCGCTGCGTGAGAAGCTGCCGCTGCGCAAGACCGACTGGCACTCCAAGTACCTCGACTGGGCCGTTCCGGCGTTCCGTCTGGTCCACTCCGCGGTCAAGCCGACCACGCAGATCCACACGCACATGTGCTACTCGGAGTTCAACGACATCATCCGCGACATTGACGCGATGGACGCCGACGTGATCTCCTTCGAGGCGTCCCGCGGCGATCTGGTCGTGCTCGACGCCATCCACGAGGCCAACTTCGAGACCGAGGCCGGCCCGGGCGTCTACGACATCCACTCCCCGCGCATCCCCTCCGAGCAGGAGATCGAGGAGCGCATCTACGAGATCCTCAAGAAGATGGATGTCGAGAAGGTGTGGATCAACCCGGACTGCGGCCTCAAGACCCGTGGCGACGCGGAGACCTGGCCGAGCCTCGAGCATCTGGTCGCCGCCGCCAAGGCCGTGCGCGCCAAGCTCGCGTGAAGATAGCTGAATAGATTCCGATAGTTCCAGCAGAGGGAGGCTGGGCGTTGCATGCGATACGCGACACACTCAAGGCCGTTCGGCCAAGCCTACGGTC
Organism: Bifidobacterium sp. UTCIF-38; assembly: GCF_006454495.1. Taxonomy (NCBI): domain Bacteria; kingdom Bacillati; phylum Actinomycetota; class Actinomycetes; order Bifidobacteriales; family Bifidobacteriaceae; genus Bifidobacterium; species Bifidobacterium sp. UTCIF-38. The sequence continues at coordinate 36,218 of NZ_JFAL01000034.1, forward strand.
GCGTATCGCATGCAACGCCCAGCCTCTGTTGCGTGGGTATGGTGCCTGTGTGTCGCGCGGGTGCGTGAGTTGGGGCGCCTTGGCGCGCCGAGGAAAGAGAAGGGAAGAACAATGCATAAGCCGATGTTTTCGCTTGAGGTGTTTCCGCCGAAGAGGGACGCTCCGGTGGGAACCATCTATGACACGCTGGACGGTCTGCAGGGGCTTGACCCCGATTTCATCTCGGTGACCTACGGTCACGGCACGCATGCCGACCGTATGGCCACGGCGCGCATCGCCAACACGATTCGCAACGAATACCGCATCCCGACGGTGGCGCATCTGACCGCCCTGTATTCGGATGAGGCGAAGATCGACGAGGCGCTGGAGATGTTCGAGCACGCCGGCGTCTTCGCGGTGCTCGCCCTGCGCGGCGACTACATCGACGGCGAGGAACCGGTTGGCGTGTTCGAGCACGCCAGCGACCTCGTGCGCTACATCCGCGCGCGCAAGCCCGATCTCAAGGTGTTCGGCGCCTGCTACCCGGAGGGGCATATCCAGTCCGAGTCGATCGATGAGGACATCGAACATCTCAAGGAGAAGGTGGATGCCGGCGCCACGCACCTGATCTCCCAGCTGTTCTACGACAACGAGGACTTCTATCGGTTCCTCGACAAGGCGCGCGCCGCCGGCATCGACGTGCCGATCGAGGCGGGCATCATGCCGATCAACGGCGCGAAGTCACTGCGTTCGATGGCGGCGAAGAACCGCACGCGAATCCCCAAGGACGTCGAGTCGCTGCTCGAGCGATGGGGGAGCGACGTGCCCACGCTACGCGAGGCCGGCATCAACTACGCGTCGGCGCAGATCACCGATCTGGTCGCGCACGGCGTCGACGGCGTTCACCTGTACACGATGAACCGTCCCGCCACCACGCGCCGCATCTGGCGCAACGTGCGTCCCCTGTTCCAGACCGTGGAGCCCGTCACCACTGCGTGACGAACTGTGGGGAGCCCGTCACCTGCGCTTCTTGCCGCCGTTGCCGCCCTTGCCGGCCGGCTTGGCGCGCTTCAACGGGCTCTTCGGCTTGGCCGGGGCCATCCACGGGAACTGCTCAAGCCCCCAGCGGTGCAACGGCGGGATCTTGGCGATGAGCACGCCGGCCAGCATCGCGAAGATCGCCGCCCATGAGGCGAAGTCCTGCTTGGTGAAGATCAGGACGATCACCAGACCGACGCCGATGATGCCGAGGACCTGCGAGTACTTGTTCTGCTCCTCGGTGGTCTCCTCGACCTTCAGCGGAATCAGGCCGAAGTAGAGGCCGATCACCACCGAGACGATCACGACGATGACGGTGACCGTGATTTCCAGACTGCTCATGACGAATCGACTCCCTTGTATCGTGTGAACCGGCGAGCTGCGTCCCAGTCTAACCCACCGGGACGGGCGCGCCGGACATTGACTCCCTACTCGTTGCCGGCCCAGTACCCTTTGGCGTTCCTGTCCAATGCGGCACTCATCGTGCGGTCGATGAGCTTGCGCTCTCGCACCATGTTGCCGTACTTCGGGCTTTCGGTGATCTCCTCGTACTCGTGTTCGGTCGCGACGCCCGCGATCTCGGCGATGATCTCCTCGTACGAGGTCTCCACCGTGCGATGCACGCCGGAGATGCGCCCCTGACGGATGACGACGATACGGTCGGACACGGCGAACACATCCGGCAGATCATGGCAGACCATCACCACGGTGCGCCCTTCGGAGCGCAGCCGTTTGATGTACGAGAGCACCTCGGCGGTCTGCATCACCGACAGGGCCGCGGTCGGCTCGTCCAGGAGGATCAGCTGCGGGTCGTTGAGCAGGGTGCGTGCGATCGCGACGGTCTGCCTCTGACCGGTGGACAGGGACGCGATGGGAGAGCCCACGCGGATCGCCGAGCTCAGGGTCTTGAGCACCGAGCGGGCGCGGGAGTTCATCTCCTCGTCGTTGCGCACTCCGCCGACGTTGACCTCCTTGCCGAGGAACAGGTTGGCCGTCACGTTGAGATTGTCGCAGAACTCCTGGCCCTGGAACACCGAGGCGATGCCCATGCGGTCCGCGGCTCGGATCGAGGGGATCGTCACCTCCTCGCCGTTGAGGTAGATATGCCCGAAGCCGGGTTGGAGGAACCCGGCGATGATCTTGACGAGCGTCGACTTGCCGGCGCCGTTGTCACCGACGATGGCGACGACCTCCTGCCGGTTGATGTCGAGGTTCACCGACTTGAGCGCCTCGACGAAGCCGAACTTGATGCAGATGTCCTCGAGCCTCAGTAGTGGCGGCTCACCGCCGGTCCTGTGCGTGCCGGTGCGATCCGCGCCGGATACGTGACCGTTCCCATTCCCGTCTGTCATCCGTGTGTCCTCCGCGGACTGCCCGCATGTGCGATTGCCGATTCGTGCATCAACCATAGTCGGTCCCGATCTCAAATCGCCTTGGACTGCGCTGGAGCGGCGGCGATGTTGCGATCCGAGTACTCGATGGCGACCAGCGCTCCGCCGAGCGCCGCTCCGTCTATCGGATGATCCGACACCCGCACGTCGATGGGGGAGACCGCGTCCGGGAACAGCATGCGCTGCAGCGCCTCGTCGAACGGCCGTGAGAACGTCTCGCCGGCCAGCGCGAGCTTGCCTCCCAGCACCACGATCTCCGGGTCGACGCTGATGCACAGGTCCGCGACCACCTGCCCGATGCGCACGGCGGCGTCGGAGATGACGCGTCGGCATCCCGGGTCGCCGTCGTTGGCCTTGGCGACCAGATCGTCGAGCGTCATGTTGCCGTGCGTGACGCTCAGCAGTTGGACGAGGCGGTCCTCGGAGACCACGGTGTTGAGGCATCCGCGGTTGCCGCACGCGCAGATCGAGCCGAGAGGGTCGATCTGGATGTGGCCGATCTCGCCCGCCAGGCCGGTCACGCCGTGCAGTATGGAGCCGCCGATCATGATGCCGGCCCCCACGCCGTCGCCGGTGCCGATGTACACGAAGTTGCGCCTGCCGAGGGCGACGCCCATGCGCGCCTCGCAGAACGCCGAGAGGTTCGCGTCGTTGTCGACGTAGACGGGGCAGTTGAACGCGGTCTTCATCGGCGAGACGATGTCGACGCCGTCCCAGCCGGGCAGAATGCCGGGGATCGCGATCATGTGATCCGCGGTCGCGACGGGAGCCGCCACGGCCACGCCGATGCCGACGATCTCATTGGCATCGGCGTCGATGTTGTTCAGGGTCTCGTTGATGAGCACCATCGCACGTTCGAGGGTGGTGTCCGCCTTGTGCCCGAAGGCGAGCGGCAGGACGTGCTTGGCGATGATTGACTTCGAGAAGTCAACGAAGACGAGGGTGAGCTGTCTGCGTTCGACCCATAGGCCGATGCCCATGCCCTGATGGCGGGCGAGGGCGACCAGCGTGGCTCGCCGGCCGTTGCGTGTGGTGCCCTTGGTCTCCACCAGACCCTCGTCGACGAGTTGATGGACCAGCGTCGAGACCGTCGCCGTCGACAGTCCCGTGACCTCGGCGAGTTCGACCTGCGTCATCGCGCCGAACCTGTGGAGGCTATCCATGAGATTCGCGCGGTTGGCCTCGCGCAATGAGGTCTGCGACCCGTATAACCGTCTTGTCATAAAGGTCCAGTGTAGTCGAAACGGCTGTGTCGGCCGCGGCCGTGTGTGACCGTTCACGGCGTGTCGCGTTCTCGGGCGCAGGAAATGGCGTATTTCCGCCATTGTGTTCAGGTCTCAAACTCAAGTGATCGAGAACATACATTTATGAGTTTGACATCTTAATTCAACTTGGTATTCTGTTACCTGAACCTAAGGAAATTCCGGCTATTC
>NZ_JFAL01000035.1:0-25000 GCF_006454495.1 Bifidobacterium sp. UTCIF-38
GCGGATGCATCATCCCCATAATGCCTCCGGCTGACAAGTCATTTCCCGTTCATCAACAACTACGTATCCCGTCGTGATCCGTCTCAGTGAGAGATCGCCGTCAACGATTGATTCGTACCTCTCATCAGTCGGCGTCTTAGCGAGAGGTCTCTGTTCGTCTGCGCCAAGAATGTCTCACAAAACGGCCACTAGCGAGATATCACTTCCATGTTCCGACATGAATCTCTCACTGATCAGGGGGGTCCGCGAGAGATTGCCGTTGCGGAGTGCCGCGGATCTCTCGCTGAACGGCATCCAGCGGGAGATCCTTGCATATCGATGGCGCGTATCTCTCGCTGAGTGCACTCTTAGCGAGAGATACGCGCCACGAAGTGATGAAAACGGCTCGCATCATGCTGCGCCGCCCTATACCGCGCCGCCCAATGACGTCAGACTCCGCCTTGTTTCGGCACATACGCACAAGGCCTTCCTCCCGGAACGGGTCCGAGAGGAAGGCCTTGAGGAAATGGAGTTGATCGTTGCTGACCTGCAACGGTCGACCGACGTGTCAGTAAGACACCCGACCAGCCCGATCAGAGCCAGTCGGCAGCAACCGACCGCGCGCGTCAGCCCGTTGTCACTCGACGGTGTTGGACGGCACCTCGATGCCGTTGCCGAACTTGACGTCGCGGGCGGCGGCCACGCGGCTCGGCAGACCGTAGATGTCGATGAAGCCGTTGGAGGACTTCGAGTCGAAGCTGTCGCCGGAGTCGTAGGTGGCGAGGTTGTAGTCGTACAGCGAGGAGTCGGAGCGACGGCCGGTGACGACCGCGCGACCGCCGTGCAGGGTCATGCGGATCTCGCCGGAGACGTACTTCTGGGTGTCCTCGATGAACGCGTTGAGCGACTGGGTGGCCGGGGAGAACCACTGCGCATCGTAGACGAGCTCGCCCCAGCGCTTGTCGATGTCGCGCTTGATGCGGTGCTGCTCGCGCTCGAGGCAGCAGTTCTCGAGCTCTTGGTGCGCGGTGATGAGGGCCACGGCACCCGGGGCCTCGTACAGCTCGCGGGACTTGATGCCGACCAGACGGTCCTCGATCAGGTCGATGCGGCCGATGCCCTGTGCGCCGGCGCGGCGGTTCATCTCCTCGATGGCCTGCAGCGGGGTGACGTCGCGGCCGTCGATCTTGACCGGGATGCCCTGCTTGAACTCGATGACGACCTCGTCCTCGACCGGCGGGAACGCCGGGTCGTCGGTGTAGGAGTAGCAGTCCTTAGTCGGGCCGTTCCACGGGTCCTCGAGGAAGCCGGTCTCGATGGCGCGGCCCCACACGTTCTGGTCGATGGAGTACGGGGACTTCTCGGTCTGGGTGATCGGCAGCTTGTGCTCCTTGGCGAACGCGATCTCGACGTCGCGGGTCAGGGCCAGATCACGGATCGGGCTGATGGCCTTGAGCGTCGGGTCGATGGAGGCGATGGACACCTCGAAGCGGACCTGATCGTTGCCCTTGCCGGTGCAGCCGTGGGAGATCGTGTCGGCGCCGAACTGGTGGGCGGCGCGCACGAGGTGCTTGGAGATCAGCGGGCGGGAGATGGCGGAGACGAGCGGGTAGACGCCTTCGTACATGGCGTTGGCCTTGAGGGCCTTCATGCAGTACTCGTTGGCGAACTCGTCTCGCGCGTCGACGACGTACGCCTCGACGGCGCCGCAGGCGAGGGCGCGCTCCTTGATGGTCTCGAGGCTTTCGCCGCCCTGACCGACGTCGAGGGAGACGGCGACGACGTCCTTGCCGGTACGCTCCTTGAGGTACGAGATCGCGACGGAGGTGTCAAGGCCGCCGGAGTAGGCCAGTACGAGTCGATTGTTGTCTGCCATGGAATGCCTTTCTTCAAAAACAAACTGATGAAAGTATATACATAAGTCCGTATATTTATGCACCACCGGTGTGGCGCGTCTTACGATGCGGACGCGATGCGGACGCGATGCAAACGCAATGCAGCCGACGCAGCCATGACGCGACCACAGCGCGACCGTCCGACGCTATTTCGACGCGAGCGCGAGCAGCCAGTCGGCGCGCGCCTCCGCGCTCCCCTCGTCGGGGCAGATCACCATCACGGTGTCATCTCCGGCGATCGTGCCGAGCACCCCCTCCACCGGCTGCTTGTCGATGACGGAGGCCACGTACTGTGCCGCGCCCGACGGCGTATGCACGACGATGAGGTTCCTCGCGGCGGCCACGGAGGTGACCAGCCCGCTCAGCACGCGCGACATCTGCGTCTCGGCCTTCGTCATGTCGGGGTGCTCGTCGTCGGAGACGTGCCCGACAGCGTAGGCCATCGTGCCGTCGGGCAGGCGCTTCTTGAACGCGTTCATCTCGTCCAGATCGCGGCTCAGCGTCGCCTGCGTGACGGCGATGCCCTGATCGGCGAGGATCGCCGACAGCTGCGACTGAGACGTGACGACGTGGTTCGTCAGCGCCTCCTCGATGGCGCTCAGCCGCGCCGTACGGGTCGTCGGACGCTGCAGGGAGCTGGATTCGCTCATGCGAGCAGGCTTTCGTCGCCGCGTGCCTTGCCGGTCAGCCAGGTCAGCAGCGCCTTCTGCGCGTGCAGACGGTTCTCCGCCTCATCCCACACCACGGACTGCGGGCCGTCGATCACCGAGGCGGCGACCTCCTTGCCGCGGTAGGCGGGCAGGCAGTGCTGGAACAGCGCGTCGGGCTTGGCGAGGGCCATGAGCTCGTCGTTGACCTGGTAGTGCCAGAACGGCTTGGAGCGGATCGCATACTCGGCCTCCTCGCCCATCGACACCCACGTGTCGGTGAACACGCAGTCGGCGTCCCTGACGGCCTCCTTCGCGTCGGTGGTCACGAGGATGGAGCCGCCGTTCTCGGCCGCGAGCGCCTCCGCGTCCGCGACGATGTCCGGACGTGGCAGGAAGCCCTGCGGGCCGGCCACGCGCACGTTCATGCCGGCGACGGCGCCGCCGAGCAGGTACGAGTTGGACATGTTGTTGGCCGCGTCGCCCACGTAGGCGATGGTCTGGTTCTTCAGGTTGTCGACGCCGCCGCGATGCTCGGCGATCGTCTGGAAGTCGGCGAGGATCTGGCAGGGGTGGAAGTCGTCGGTCAGCGCGTTGACCACCGGGTGGGTGGAGTACTTCGCCATCTCCTCGACGCGATCCTGGCCGAAGGTGCGCCACACCACGCCGTAGGCCATGCGGTCGAGCACGCGAGCGGTGTCGGCGACCGGCTCGCCGCGGCCCAGCTGGGAGCCGGACTTGTCGATGACCAGCGGGTAGCCGCCGAGTTCGGCCACGCCGATGGAGAAGCTGGATCGTGTGCGGGTCGACGGCTTGTCGAACAGCACCGCGACGGCCTGGGGGCCGGCGAACGGCTGCTTGTAGAAACGGTCCTTGTGGAACTTGATGGCGAGTTCGAGGACCTGCTTCTGCTCCTCGTGGTTCAGGTCGTCGTCACGCAGCATGTGGCGAAGTTCGGGGGTCATGATGGTTGCTCTCTTTCAAAGACGAATGACGAATGGGTCTGGGACGGACCGTGCGCCGACGTCGGCCGGTCAGTCGTTGGGAAGGTCCGTCGGAACGGCCTTGAGGATGGCCAGCGCATCGTCCACGTCCTGTTCGGAGACGATGAGCGGCGGCGCGAAGCGCAGGGCGTCGGCGCGTACGGCGTTGACGATGAGCCCGTGTTCGAGGCACCAGTTCATCACCGCATGCGCGCACGGATGGGACAGTTCGACCGCGTCCAGCAGACCACGGCCGCGTACGGAGACGTACAGCGGGTTGCCGGTGGCCATGAGACCCTCGCGCAGCTGGCGTCCGCGCTCCTCGGCGTTGGCGACGAGCCCGTCCCGCTCGATCACGGACAGCGTGGCGAGCGCGGCGGCCGCGCCGAGCGGGTTGCCGGCGAAGGTCGAACCGTGCGATCCGGGGGTGAACAGCGCGGAGAGCTTGGAGCCGAAGGCGATCATGCCGCCCATCGGGAAGCCTCCGGCGACGCCCTTGGCGAACGTGACCATGTCCGGGGTGATGCCGCCGGAGAGGTCCTCGCGCTGGAACGCGAACCACGATCCGGTGCGGCCGATGCCGGTCTGCACCTCGTCGATGATGAGCAGCGCATTGTGGATGTCGCACATCTGACGCACCTGCTTGACGTAGTCGGCGCCCAGAGGCTTAACGCCGGCCTCGCCCTGGATGAGCTCCATGATGACGGCGGCGACCGGACCCTTGCCGTAGTGGCCGACGCCGGTCTCGGCGAACGCCTCGTAGAGGGCGAACGGGTCGCCGGCGCGCACGAACTGGATGCTCGGCACGAGCGGCTCGAACGGCTTGCGGATGGCGGGCTTCCACGTCGCGGACAGCGCGCCCAGAGTACGGCCGTGGAAGCCGTTGGTCAGGGCGATGATGCGCGCGGGCTTGCCGCCCATCGAGGGCGAGGCTCCGGGCAGCGTGCGCCCGTAGAGCTTGGCGAGCTTCAGGGCGGCCTCGTTGCCTTCGGCGCCGGAGTTGCCGAAGTACACGTGGGAGCCTTCGGGGGCGCCGGCGAGTTCGACGAGCTTGGCGGCGAGCCTGATCTGCGGCTCGGTGGCGAAGTAGTTGCTCGTGTGGGCGACCTTCGCGGCCTGCTCGGAGACGGCCTCGACCCACTTGGGGTGCGCGTAGCCGAGCGAGTTGACGGCGATGCCGGCGAGGAAGTCGAGGTATTCGTTGCCGTCGATGTCCCACACGCGCGTGCCCTTGCCGTGGTCCATCACGCGCAGCGGGGTGCCGAACACGTTCATGTGGACCTGGGAGTACTCCCCCAGCCACTTCTCATCGTTCGGACCGAGCGTCTCGCCGCCCGCGGGGGCGTTGGCGTTGCTGACATCAATGGATTCAGTAGACATAGGAGCTCCTCATCTCGATGCCGCCCTCGGGCACGACCATGGTGCCGATGCCGGCGGTGGTGAATATCTCGTTCAGGATGGAGTGCGGCTTGCGGCCGTCGATGATGTGCGCCTGGGGCACGCCGCCGTCGATGGCGCGCACGCAGGCCTCCATCTTCGGGCGCATGCCGGATTCCAGATCGGGCAGCATGTCTCGCAGGTTCTCCACGCCGATGCGGCCGATCAGCGAGTTGCGATCCGGCCAGTCGGCATACAGGCCGTCGACGTCGGTGAGGATCACGAGCTTGCGCGCGCCGACGGCGGCGGCAAGCGCGGCAGCCGCGGAGTCGGCGTTCACGTTGAGCACCTCGGTGGCGTCGTCCTCGTTCGGGGCGACCGACGAGACGACCGGGATGCGCCCGGCGGCCACGAGGTCCTCGACGGCGGACGCGTCGACGGAGACCACGTCGCCGACCAGTCCGATATCGGTGGCCTTGCCGTCGATGACGGGCTTGCGCTGCATGGCGGAGAACAGTCCGCCGTCCTCGCCGGACAGGCCGACGGCGAACGGGCCGTGCGCGTTGATGAGGCCGACGAGCTCACGCGAGACCTTGCCGGTCAGGACCATGCGCACCACGTCCATCGCCTCGGGGGTCGTGACCCTCAGGCCCCCCTTGAATTCGGATTTGATGCCGAGGGCCTTGAGCATGCGCGAGATCTGCGGGCCGCCGCCGTGCACGACGATCGGGTGCAGTCCCACCTGACGCAGGAACACCATGTCCTCGGCGAAGCACTGCTTCAAGTGCTCGTCGACCATCGCGTTGCCGCCGTACTTGACGACGATGCGCTGCCCGGCGAACTCCTCGAGCCACGGCAGCGCCTCGATGAGCACCTCCGCCTTCTGATCGGCGCGCAGATCGGTGTGCACGTCGAAATGGAACCCAGGTCCCTTTAATTCTGTAGCCATAGTCTTCTTTCTAATCCCAGCGTTGTCCGGGATGGGCGTCGGTTTTCGTCATCCGACACGCTCCGGGCCGCTCTGGCCAAGTCTTTACGGTCTGACGACGAAAACCGACGCCCATCCCTCCGTCCCGGCGAAACGTGACGGCATCCACCCCGGAACCCGCCGGAACTTCAGCTTTCGTAGTCGGCGTTGATGTGGACGTATTCGTGGGTGAGATCGTCGGTCCACACGGTGGCCTCGGCGTCGCCTGCGTTCAGGTCGATGTCGATGTGGACCTCGCGCGGGGTCATGTCGACCTCGCTGCGGTCGCGTCCGGCGCCGCCGTTCTCGCAGATGCGCACGCCGTTGACGTCGACGGTCACCTTCTCGGAGTCGTACGGGGCGACTTCGGGCGGGACGGTGCCGAGCGAGGAGACGATGCGCCCCCAATTGGGGTCGTTGCCGCTGATCGCGCACTTGAGCAGGTTGGAGGCGGCGACCGCACGGCCGCAGGCGAGGGCCGCGTCCTCGCTGGTGGCGCCGGTGACGGTGATGCGGATGTCGTGGCTGGCGCCCTCGCCGTCGCCGATGATCTGGCGGGCGAGCGAGGCGCAGGCGTCCTTGACGAGCCTGTTGAACTCGTCCTTGTCGGGTTCGACGCCGGAGGCGCCGGAGGCGAGCAGGAGCACCGTGTCGTTGGTGGACATGCAGCCGTCCACGTCGATGCGGTTGAACGAATGCTCGGTGGCGACGGCCAGCGCGGCCTGCATCTGGCCGGCGGTGACGACCGCGTCGGTGGTGATGACGCACAGCATGGTGGCCAGCTGCGGGGCGATCATGCCCGATCCCTTGACCATGCCGCCGATCCTCCAGCCGTTGGAGCCGGTCAGTTCGACGGTCTTCGGCTTGGTGTCGGTGGTCATGATGGCGTGGGACGCGTCCGCGCCGGCCTCGGGGGTGGCCGCGAGCGTCCGGTAGGCGGTCTCGGCGCCGGCGAGCACGTTGTCGAGCGGCAGCAGTTCGCCGATCAGTCCCGTGGAGCAGACCGCCACGTCCTCAGGCTTGGTGCCGACGAGGGCCGCGACCTTCTCGGCGGTGGCCTGGGACTGCGCGTAGCCGGCCGCGCCGGTGCACGCGTTGGCGCCGCCGGAGTTCAGGATCACGGCCTTGACGTGGCCGTCGGCGACCTGCTTGCGCGACCATTGGACGGGGGCTGCGCAGAAGCGGTTCGAGGTGAACACGCCCGCGGCCGCGTCCAGCGGTCCGTTGTTGACGACGAGGGCGAGGTCCTTCTTGCCTTCGACCGACGAAATGCCCGCCGCGACTCCGGCGGCGGAGAATCCTTGCGCAAATGTGACGCTCACGGTGCGACTCCGATCTTGGTAAGTCCCTGATCCTCGGGCAGACCAAGGGCGATGTTCAGTGACTGGACAGCCTGACCGGCGGTGCCGCGGTTGAGGTTGTCGATGGCCGCGAACGCGATGATGCGCCCGGCGTGACGGTCGGTAACGACCTGCAGGTGGGCGGCGTTCGAGCCGATGATATTGCCGGTGGCGGGCAGGGACCCCTCAGGCAGCAGGACCATGAAGTCCTGTCCCTCGTAGGCTCTGGCCCACACCTGGCGGATCTCCTCGTCGCTCATCGAGGCGGCCTTGTCGGTCATCCTCGCTGAGACGGTGGCGAGGATGCCTCGCGACATGGGGGCGAGCACCGGGGTAAATCCGAGCGTGAACTCGTCGGCGGCCGAGGCGGGCTTGCCGGCGGCGTGGGCGAGGTTCTGCAGGATCTCGGGGATATGACGATGCGTGCCGCCCACGCCGTAGGGCAGGGCGGAGCCGAGCGCCTCGGCTGCGAGCAGGTTGGTGCGCTTCAGGTTCTTGCCGGCACCGGAGTAGCCGACGACGAGGTCGGCGACGAGGTCCTTGGGCTCGACGAGGCCTTCGGCGACGCCCGGCTGCATGGCCAGGGTGGTGGCGGTCACGTTGCAGCCGGGGCCCGCGATGCGCTTGACGCCGGGCAGGTTCGCGCGCTGGCGCGTGTAGCCGCCGTGGACGTCGTGCCCGGTGATGAGCTCGGGCATGCCATAGGTCCAGTGCTCGTAGAAGTCGCCGCCGTAGAACTCGTCCCACGCGCTTTGCTCCTCGAGACGATGGTCGGCGCCAAGATCGACGACGACCGCGTCCGGATCGAGCTTCGAGGCAAGGGCCCCGGATGCGCCGTGCGGCAGCGCCAGAATGATCACGTCATGGCCGTTGAGCACCTCGGGGGTGGTGTCCTCGACGGTCAGATCGGCCAGCTGCGGGATGTGGGGCATATGCCTGCCGAGCTTGTCCCCCACCGAGGAATGGCCGGCGACGCACGTCACCTCGAAATCCGGGTGGGCCGCCAGAATGCGCAATGCCTCACCGCCTGCATAGCCCGTGGCACCCGCCACGGCCACCGTATACTTCGCCATATCACGTCCTTATCCAACAAGACAACAAGCACGAGTATACGACTTATGCGGACTATTGCATAATTATGCAACGATGTGTTTCACAGTGTGATTCAGGAGCGTGGACCGACGCGATTCCTCACACACGACTCTTGAAATAACGGAACAGGTCCCGCTCGTGTATCGTCACGCCTCCGAACATCGTTCCGAGCACGACTCCCACAGGGATACACAGCGCCTCATGACAGGCCACTTGGATCAGCTGCATGACCTCGGGAGCATGAGACACCATCAGAACGACCGACATGCCGACCAGGGATACGAACACCGCCATCACGGTGGGAACGAACTGCTCCACGATCAGTTGCACCATCTGCGCAGCTTTATCGCATCCCGCATGAAGGTTGCCGGACAGCTCGAGCTTTCGTCTGCGGACGCATCCATATGCCAGCAGCAATGCGAGCAGACCACTCAGAGGCATGACGAATCGCGATGATCTGGCCGAGAACAGACGGTAACCGTCCACCCAATCACCCTTCGCGTAGTTCAACTGCCCGACCTGCACCTCGGCAAGTCCGGCATCGTAGGACACCGCATACCTCAGCAGAGAGGCGATCTCCTCTCTAGACGTGGACGTCCGAGCCCAGCATTCATCGAAGCTGCCGGAATCGGCCACCGGGACGATTATCGCGTACCCCATTCTGGCGTCACGCCCGTCCTCTGGCCACGCGTAAATGCCGGCGACATGCAGCTCACCGCGGTCCGTGGCGATATCGGATCCGACCGCCAACCCCAGATTGGTCGCCATCTGTCTAGGCACCCACACCCCGCCCCGGGAAACTCGCGCGGGGATGATCGGCGGGATTCCCGGCGTCACCTCGAATGTCGGAATCGGATTGTGCGGCAACGCAGTCAGAGAGACATCACCGGCGGCGCGCAGCGCCCCCGCGGATTCGACGGACCCGGAACGAGTCATTCCCATGCACGCTTCGCCGTTAATACCTTTCTCCTTGACCACCATTGCGATGTTCGACCCGGTGTCTCTGTATTCGATGACCCGGTGCTCAATGGCGATGATCTGCATCAGGTCGAATCCGATCAGACAGCATGTCAACGATGAGATCCCGACGAACAGCAGCAGTGATCTGCCCATGCCCGATACCATGTCACGCCACGACTCGCGGAGCAGTTCACGTAGCCTCATCGCCACTGCCCTCCTCGACGGAGTACGTATCAAGATCGATCACACGATCACATGACTCTCTGGTACGCCGGTCATGGGTGGCTATCAGGACTGCGGCTCCCCTGCCTGCCAACGCGACGAGCTTGTCATCCACCACGAGCGCCGTCTTCGAATCCAGCTGTGCCGTCGGCTCATCCACCAGCAGTATATCCGGCTTCGAGTTGATCGCGCGTACGAGCATCAGCCGCTGCGCCTCGCCGCCGGATAGTTCTGCAAACAGGCGGTCCCGTAGTTCATCGAGACCGAACTCCGCCAACACACGCAACGCCTCGGCATCAGCCTCTGCACGCCTCCATCCACGCGTAATCAACGGATATGCAGCTATGTCAAGCACCGTGCGGTACACCGCACCATACGGATTCTGGAAAACCCAGTTCACACGGGCCTTATCGGGACGTCTCACCTCGCCCTCCGTGGGTGAAAACCATCCGGCGACGATGGACAGTAAAGTCGATTTGCCGCATCCGGATCTGCCGCATAATGCGATGGTCTGACCGCGTCGCACGGAGAAGGTCACATGTCTCCACAGGAACGGCATGGTTCCGAATCGCTGACCAAGGTCGCGAACGTCCACACAGATCTCGTCGTTCATCCCGTCGCCCCCTACCGAGCCTGCGTGGAGACCGGGCACTGCATCGCGACGCGGACGGGAACCTGCACGGAGGACAATCGCCCCTCCGGACCAACCATCGCGAATCCGTTGTCGGAACCGTACAGGTCCACTACGACCGAGTGCTCTCCATTACGGACACAGGCACGATGACCGTTGATTCCGAACACCGCTCCGGCGGGAACCTTCGTGGCATCCAAGGCATGCTCCAGCCGAATTGTCGAGCTCAATCCTCCCGCACGCTGTTCCTCACCCGCTGCCGACCATTGAACAAATGCATCGGTTTTCACCAGTGCATCCAGAAAGACTCGATCCGTAACGACGCCGTCAGATGGTAATTTGGTCTCGACTCCATTGATGTCGACGACTCGCGCCCCCGGGTATAGACCGTCCGGCACATTGATTTTCAGGGCGGACACCGTCATCGCTGTTCGGCCAAGTTCCTGCGGCGCCGACTGTCCCAACACCAGAGATGATGAGGCAAGCGTGATCGACTGTCCGGGAAGCCATACGCAATCTGTCAGATGGAGTGCACCTGTACGAGCGGCTCCAATGTGCTTCTGCAGCCCGATCAGGGAAAGCCGCAGCGATCGGTCAAACGTATCATGAAGGCGTTGGACCGTGTCGCCTCCGAAACCCAGACGCACCAATTCGTCGCGTAAAGCGCCCACATCCTCTCCGGCCATACCGATAGATAGATCCCGGTACAACGGCACGGACGTATGCAGCGCGACGATCGGCTTGCCATCCACGGAAAACGGGGACTCGCCTGACGACAGTATTGACTGCGACCCGACTCCGAGTTTCGTCACGATGCCACCGCCAGTCCAAGCGATGGACTGACCATCCGTCACGTCGAGCTGTGCCTTCACGGTGCGGGAATCGTCGAAACTTTCCCGGACCACCGGAATCTCCTCGCTGACGGGCGTCTGGCGGAGATTCAAGGGAACCGGGCCGGGCACGACGAATACACCTACCGCAAGTCCAAAGGAGATGCAGCACAGGCAGATCAGCAAAATAAACATCCGTCTATTCCGGTTGATGGATGCACTTTTCCCCGGCCGAGACCATGGCATACGCATAGTGATCACCCCTCGGAATCGAAGTCTCCCGATAGCGAAAGACCGCCCAGAGACAGGCAGTAGATGACCTGGCTATCGGAGCCGCTCACGGAGAAAGCGAAGGCATCCTGCGGATTTGCTCCTGCAGCCACTTCCTTGACCGACTTGTTGAACTCTGCGGCGGTATAGTCCTTGTCTACCTTACCGGCGTCACGAAGACACTGGACGGCTACGATGCCTGGATCCTTATATCTATCCGGGTTGTCCTGTTGATCACGGAAGTCAGCCTCGATGACCCGCGTCGTCCCCTCCGAACACTCCACGGACTTGTCGAAGTAATTGGCATCAGTGACGGAATCGTCAGACAGCTTGTACAATCCGTCAGGCATTTTGTCGTATTTCAGTTGGTCATACCCCGCCGCGGTCATACACTGCAGATATTTGGCATGTGCCTGTTCATAGTCGTTCTGATCGATACGACCGGTCTTGACCGCCCGCTCCAGTACAGACCGCTCGAACTCACTGAGATCGTGCCCGGCAAGTTCCTCTCTCCAAATATCAGTCAACGGAGCTATCTTTTCGGCGGAGTTCTTCTCACTCTCGAAGGATTTGTCGGCAATTCCGCATGCTGCGACCGAGAAGAACACACCTATCGTGATTGTCAATGCAGAATATCTCATCCACATTTTAAAAACCCGTTTTACCATAAGAACAGCACCACCCTAAGGAATTAAGACAGCTGCTTCCATATGACTCGAGTCATATGCAAGCAGCTGCCAGAGATAATGATTTCAATTTACTTGATGTAGTAGTCATGCTTAATCGGATTAGCCGAAGGAGAACCATACGCGCGTGCCGTCCGTGTGGCCTTACGGAACCAACCGGTATCGCTCTTCGCCGACCCTACCTGAGCAAAGGCCTTACCCTGAGTGCTCCCCCAAGCATTAACCCAAGCCCAAGCTTCGATTTTCACCGGAGAATGAAGGGTCGTTCCGGAGTTGGCCTCCCAACCAGCATACGCTACCTGAGTTCCGGCGATCGCGAGACACGCAGACAAAGCAAAGGCACAAGATGCCTTGACAACCTTACCTTTCATGATAATCACCTATCTTTTATCTTATCTGGAACGTCATTATCCTAAAGGGGAGACGGATTCTACACCATTGATAATTATCCGCCTCATGTAGCGCTACAACACTTTGGTCAAGATACAACGCAGGATGCGTTATGTATTAAACTACACTACTTGTCACTTTCATACCAGAACAATACAGATAACTGTATTTCTACAAAAGACGGCGCGTCATCGCATGAAACAATGTATAATACGCTGTACTGATTAAGAGGGGATGAGCGTGACTATACGAATAGGAATAGTAGACAATGACTACATTGTTACGGAATATCTGAAAAATTTCATCACGAGAATATCCGCCACATGGACATCACCGGTCAGCATCTGGACGAGCAATGATCCTTCCGATGCGATTCAATACTGCTGCTTTGAACAACCGAAAACTGATGTGCTGTTTCTTGATATGGCGCTTTCAGATCTCAGTGGACCTCAGATTTGCAGTTCGATTCGGATGATGAATTCACATACAACAATCATTGGAATGACCTCATACAATCTGGATATCTATCGCACCGCACTACAGAATTCCGGTGCCCAAATGCTAATCGACAAAGCAAATATTCAAGCAACCGTATCAAAAATAATGGAGTACCTTAAAAACGGAAAGCCTATTCTACGGGAGGTAGGCTTTCCCAACACAACAAGTTCTCCCTTATCGATTCAAACACAGGATGATCATTCCACACTAACACAAGTAGAGCAACTCGTGGTAGAAAAAAGTCTTGGAGGTTTCAGTTGCAAGCAGATAGCAAGAGAGCTCCATATCACTGTCAACACCGTTTATGCACACAGACGAAACATAAGAAACAAGCTCCATGCCCGCACTTGGCAGGAAGTCATCATTAACTATCAACGAGAACGTGCTGTATAGACAATATGAAAACAAAACGCATATACATATATATATTGATTACGCTGTTTGCATTAACGCCGATTGTTGACTCTCTAATATATTTTTTCACCTCTCATTTTACCTACTCATCAATACTGTTTCTTATCACCTGCCTATGTTCATACCTATTTCTCATCATCAAGCCATTAGCAGGATCATGGTTCACTGTTATCGTTTTCTCCATTCTACCAATCCTCCCCTTTGAAATAAGCGTATCGTATTTCTTTTATCTTCTTATTTCCCTGTCGATCATATCTTTTTATTCCAAAAAAACAATACTACCATCGTACTTCTTTATTATTGCCACTAACGCGGCAACTACGATTATCCATACTCCAAATCCTCGTATTTCCTCTCTTTTGATGACTACAGTTATATACGCATCATTGCTTATACTGCCGATACTGTGCGGACTGTTTCTGAGATACCAACTCGACACAAAAGACAGGGAGTTTTTACTTAAATCACAACAAAGCAACCTCAAGCTTGCAAGATACCTGCATGACTATACTTCTAACAATCTTTGCGACATCATACTATTGACTGATAATCTACTCAAAAAACAATCATCAGAAAATACCGAAAGCATCAAAACAATCAGACAGCTCGCTTTTTCATCTCTTGAACAAATCAGATCCATATCAAATAAGTTGGATACTGAAACAATTGAAAATGAATCAACAATTGACAATTATATAATAGAACTCTCGAAATTATGCAATAAGAATCAGACTGTTCTCAGCAACTTGGGAATCAAAGGAACAATCCTGTTCCCCAAAATACTCCCATCTATGTCATCTAATGAACAACATCTAATTTTAGATATCATTCAAGAACTCTGCGGCAACATATCCAAACACGCAGACAAGCAATCCGGGTACGCAATCACTGTCACCGCTCATGATGATTCAATAGCCATTACCAGTATTAATGCAACGGCATCTCACCAATCCAAACTGTCAAATGGAAGCGGCATGCAAAAAATAAGAGAACGCATTGAGCTCCTGCATGGAATTCTTACCGTTACGGATTCTGCAAGGATACACAAGGTGTTCATTTCACTGCCCATTTATCCAGCATAGCCATTTCGGTATCCAAGGCGGACAAAACTTCTGCATGATTGAAATTGGATAGTATATTTCTTGTTGTTGCGGCATTATGATTGACCCAGCCATAGATCCCGACAGAACAAACGTCATAATGCAGCATATCGTCTTATGCACAATGCCACTTCCACAAATCACATTCATAACATGAATGTTGCCAGCGCATCGCTTGTTTGGCGCGTTGAATACAGATATCTGCATTCGACGCGCTGAAAGTCAGTTCATAGTTCATATGGCCGAAGAGCCCACCGGACGAGTATGGAGAGATTCACGCGGACAAAGAGTCGCCGCTGGAGCCGGAACCACCACCGAGGCCGTATGCGTTGAGCAGCTGGGCGTAGAGGTCGTTCATGCTGATGCCGTTGAGCCACATCCACACCTGCACGCCGGTGGTGATGACGTTGATGATGATCGCGGCGATCGCGAAGCCGCGTCCCTTCATGTGGAACGTCTTGGTGCGCCACAGCGAAGCGACGCCCATGATCGCCGGCAGGAGAGGCACGGAGAAGATCAACGCGAACACGAAGGCGATGATCGCGTAGGAGTCCCATCTGCCGTAGAGCGGGTTCTGATTGGGGTCGTTGACGTCGATGCCGTAGATGTAGCGCGGCGTATGCCCGTCGGCGGGGCGATTCGGGTTGTTGCCGGCGTACGGGTTGGCGCCGTTCGGGTTGTACGGATTGTACGGTCCGCCCTGTTGCCCCGGATAGCCGTATGGATTGTATGCGGCGTTCTGCGGGTAGCCCTGCGGGGGTTGCATGTTCTGCCCGTTCTGCTGCACGCCGTCGCCGTTGCCGCTCTTGGGATCGGGATCGGGGGCGCCGTAGAGGTACGGGTTGTAGTTCGGGCCGAACTGGCTGCGCATCGCGCCGTAGTCGAGGTTCGCGTACTGGCCGTACTGCGGCTGCGGCTGCGCAGGAGTCTGCGTTGGCTGCTGTGCAGCGGACGTGCCCTGATCCGATGCGTTCCCCGGGGCGGCCGTGTTCCCCCCGTTCGGCTCGATGGGGTTGTTCGGCTGCTGTTCGGGTGCGGTCATCAGGTTCCTTTCCTACAGGGTCGCGGGGTGGTCGATCACTCCCTAGCTTACGCGAAAGGGGACGTCTTTCGACGTCCCCTGATCACGGTTCACGCCAAGCGCGAAGCACGCTCGGTCACGCTGTGACGCATATCACGCACGTCACACGGGCTCACGCGCGCAGCTGCGCTCCAAGCTCGGCGGCCTTGTCGATGATCGCCTTGCGGATCGCCTCGCTGTCCTCGGCGGACAGGGTCCTGTCCGGGGAGCGGAAGACCACGGCGAACGCGAGCGACTTCTTGCCCTCGCCGAGGGCATCGCCGGTGAACACGTCGAACAGTTCGATCGACTCGAGGTTCGCGCCAGCGGCCTCGCGCACCACAGCCTCGAGCTGGGCGGCGGTCACCGTGTCATCCACGGTGAAGGCGAGGTCCTGCTTGACGGGCGGGAACGTGGAGATCGGCTGGGCCTGCACCGGCTTGCCGTCCAGCGTGGAGAACAGCGCGGTCAGGTTGAGCTCGAACGCGGCGGAGTGCTCGGGGAAGCCAAGCTCCTCGTTGACGTGCGGGTGCAGTTCGCCGACGAGGCCGACGAACAGGTCGTCGACCTTGACGTTGGCGAAACGACCCGGATGCCACTGGGCGGGCACGTCCGCGGCGGCCGGCTGCTCGAGCGAGATTCTCGCACCGAGACGGTCGGCGATGCGGCGCACGGCCTCGACGGCGTCGGACCAGTCGACCGGACGCTTGCCGCCCAGCCAGCCGGAGTCCTCGGCAAGGCCCGTCAGGATGCCGGCCACGTGGTCGGGCTGATCCGGCAGGCCGGCGTCGAGCGCGGCGAGCTGCTCGTCGGTCGGCTTCACGCCGCCGGGCAGGGCCGGGATCGCGGGCGCATCCGGGTTCCACAGGTAGACGTGGCCAAGCTCGTAGAGCGAGACGTTCTCGATGCCGCGTCGGATGTTGCGCTGCACGGTGCCGGCGAGGGTCGGCAGGATGTGGCGGCGCAGGAACGGACGGTCGCCGTAGAGCGGGTTGGCGATCTCGACGCTGACCTTCTTGGTGGCCTCCGCGTCGTAGCCGAACGCCTTGTAGTCGGCGTCGCCGACGAACGGGTAGCTCAGCGCCTCCACCATGCCGTACTCGGCGAGCTCGTCGGCCACGCGGCGACGACGCAGCTGGTCCGGGGTGAGCCCCACAAGGCCCTCGACCGGTGCTGGCGGCACGGTGACGGGGATCTCGTCGTAGCCGACGAGGCGCGCGACCTCCTCGACCAGATCGCACGGCTCGTTCAAGTCCGGACGCCAGGTCGGCGGGGTGACGACGAACTCGCCGTTGCCGCCGCCGGCCACCTTGCAGCCGATGTCGGTGAGGATGTCGGAGATCTCGTTGACCGGGGTGTCGAGGCCGGCGACGCGCCTGACCTCGGACGCCTTGAAGTGGATGGCCTTGCGGTGGGCGGTATGGTTCACGTCGGTCGGGTGCTCGCTCGGCTCGCCGTCGCCGTACTTGACGAGCAGATCGACGGCCATCTGCGCGGCGGCCGGCTGCAGCTCGTAGTCGACGCCGCGTTCGAAGCGGCGGGATGCCTCGGACGGGATCTTGTGGCGGCGGGCGGAACGGGCGATCGTCACCTGGTCGAAGTGCGCGGCCTCGAGCAGGATGTTCTTCGTCTCGGCCGTGACCTCGCCGTACAGGCCGCCCATCACGCCGGCCAGACCGATGATGCGGGAGGCGCGTTCGCCGTTCGGCGAATCGGTGATGAGCAGGTCCTCGACGCTCAGCTCATGCTCCTTGCCGTCGAGCGTGGTGAGCTTCTCGCCCTCCTTGGCGCGACGCACGACGATCGGCGCCTCGAGCTTGTCGAGGTCGTAGGCGTGCATCGGCTGGCCCAGGTCGAGCATCACGTAGTTGGTGACGTCGACGGCCAGGGAGATGGAGCGCATGCCGGCGCGGATCAGGCGGCGGCGCATCCAGTTGGGCGTGTGCGAGTTCGGGTCGAAGCCGCGGATGACGCGCGCGTAGTAGCGGTCGCATCCGGGCACGCCGTGGATCGGGTTGTCGTCCTCGATCTCGACCTGCACGTCCGGCACGGTGCCGGAGGCCTCGCCTGCCGGCTCGGGGACCTTCGCGTTGAGCTCGACGACCGGATCGGTGTACGCGGCGCCGGTGGAGTGGTGGAATTCGCGGGCCACGCCACGGTAGGAGAGCGTGTAGCCACGATCCGGGGTGATGTTGATCTCCAGCAGCGGCTGGTCGAGGTGCAGCAGGTGCATCGCGTCGTCGCCGGGCTTCAGGGCCTCGTACTCCTCGGTGGTGAAGCCGTAGTGGCGCAGCAGGATGATGCCGTTGTGGTCGTCGCCGAGGCCGAGCTCACGCTCGGAGGCGCACATGCCGTTGGAGATGTGGCCGTAGGTCTTGCGCGGCTCGATCTTGAAATCGCCCGGCAGGACGGCGCCGGGAAGCGTCACGACGACCTTCTCGCCGGCGGCCATGTTCGGCGCGCCGCAGATGATGCCGCGCGGCACCTTGTTGCCGTTCTCGTCGGTCTCGTTGTATTCGGGTCCGACGTCGACGTGGCACCAGTTGATGACCTTGCCGTTCTTCTGCGGCTCCGGGGTGGCGTCGACGACGTAGCCGACGACGATCGGGCCGGTGACCTGGGAGGCGTGGATCTGCTCCTCCTCGAGGCCGACCTTGACGAGGTCCTTGGCCAGCTGCTCGTAGGTGAGGCCCTCCGGGACCTCGACGTGTTCCTTGAGCCAATCGATATCAACCATAGGCATGGGCAATCACTCCCCCATCACAAACTGTTCGGCGAAACGCACGTCGCCCTCGACGAGGTCGTGCATGTCGTTGATGTCGGAACGCAGCAGCAGCGTGCGCTCCATGCCCACGCCGAATGCGAAGCCGGTGTACTCGTTCGGGTCCAGGCCCGCGGACTTGAGGACGTTCGGGTTGACCATGCCGCAGCCGCCCCATTCGAGCCAGCCCGGGCCGCCCTTCTTGTCGGGGAACCACAGGTCGAGCTCGGCGGAGGGCTCGGTGAACGGGAAGTAGCTCGGACGCAGGCGGGTCTTGGCCTCCGGTCCGAACATGGCGACGGCGAGCTTGTCCAGCACGCCCTTGAGGTCGGCCATGGTCAGGTTCCTGTCGACGGCGAGCGCCTCGCACTGGTGGAACACCGGGGTGTGGGTGGCGTCGAGCTCGTCGGTGCGGAACACGCGGCCCGGGGAAGCGATGTACAGCGGCACGCCGCGGCCGATCAGGGCGCGCACCTGATCGGAGGAGGTCTGCGTGCGCACGACCATGTTGGAGCCGACAAAGCCGGCGGCGTCCTTGGCCTGATTGCCCTTGACGTAGAAGGTGTCCTGCATCTGGCGGGCCGGATGGTCCGGGCCGAAGTTCAGGGCGTCGAAGTTGTACCATTCGGCCTCCACCTCGGGGCCGGAGGAGATCTGCCAGCCCATCGAGATGAAGAAGTCCTCGACGTCCTCCATGAGCTTGGCGAGCGGGTGGCGGGCGCCGAGCGGCTTGCGGTTGACGGGCAGCGTCATGTCGACGGTCTCGGCGGCGAGCGCGGCCTTCTCGGCGGCCTCCTTGAGTTCGGCCTCCTTGGGGCCGAAGGCGCGGCCGAAGTCGGCGCGCAGCTTGCCCATGAGCTTGCCGGCTTCCTTCTTCTGATCCTTGGGCAGGGATCCGATCGCCTTGCTGGCGAGGGTCATCGCCGACTCGGCACCGGCGTATTGCGTTCTGATGGCTTTCAATTCCTCCAGCGTGGAGGCGTTCTGGATTTTGGCGATGCCTTCGGCGACCGCATCGGTCACCGCTTGCGCATCGAATAGCGCTTCTGCCACGAGCACCCTTTCCTTTGTTGCTTCATTGACGTGAAAACACGTGGGGAACCGCGCGAAAACACGCGTTTTCCCAAGCTTTGTCCAACATCACATTGTCACTATACGACTCGACATGGGGCCGTCCGCTCATCAGGCGGTCGCATGGCCGTCGGCCTGTGTTTGGCGATCAGCGGTCGGCCATCGCCAGGCTCATGAGCATCACGGCGGCGGAGGTGCCGAGGTTGAGCGATTCAGCCTTGCCGTAGAGCGGGATCGAGACGATGCGGTCCATGCGCGCGAGGATCTCGGGAGGCAGTCCCCTCGCCTCGTTGCCGAAGAGGACGGCCTCGCCGGGACGTGCGGCTTCGGCGTCGTCACCGCGTGCGTCCGCGCGTTCGGCGAGCAGCGCGGGCAGCGACTCGGGTCGACGATCGGGCGTGCCGTACACGTCGGCCGCGATGGTCGTGAGATCGTGTTCGGCGCAGTAGGCGAGGAAGCCCTCGACGTCCATCTGAAGGACCGGGATGTGGAACAGCGATCCGGCGGTGGATCGCACGACCTTGGGGTTCAACGGATCGACGCATTCGTCGACGAGGATGACCGCGTCGCATCCGGCGGCGTCGGCCGCACGGATCACGGTGCCGGCGTTGCCCGGATCGCGCACCTGCCAGAACGCGGCGATGCGCGGCGTGCGCTCCCCCGCGGCCGGCAGGGCCACCGACTCGGGTTCGACGTGCATCGCGTTCATGTTGCCCACGGCGAGGATGCCCTGCGCGTCCTTGCTGATCCGTTCGATCACCTCGCGCGTGGCCCGGTGCACGTAGATGGTGGCGTCCTGCGAGGTCTCGACGATTCTTGCGAGCGTGTCCGAGGCATAGCGCACGCGGCCCAGAGTGTCGTCGACGGCGACGTAGAGGTCCTGGACGACGTCCGGACGCCAGGTGACGGCCTCACGCACCGACTGCGGCCCTTCGATGAGGAACCTGCCGGAGCGTTCGCGCCCCTTGGCGCGCGCGAGGTCGGCGACGCGGCGCACACGGTCGGACTTCGGGTTATCGAGCAAAGCTTGGTTGATCGGCATGGCCACCAGACTACCGCACGACCTTGCATCTTCACATATCGCGTACCGGCCGTCAACCGAAGAGATCGTCGTGGGAGCCGGTGCGCTGGAAGATGGCGAGGTCGTCGGTGGTGCACCAGATGAGCAGCCAGTCGCCGGCGTTGGCGACATGACATTCATTGGACCCCTTCCACTCGCCGGACAGCGTGTGCATGTTGTGACGACGTTTCAGTTCCTCGATGGATTCGACGGTGTCGTCGAGGATGAGCTGCATGACTTCATCGAGCGGCTTGAGATCGATATGACGCTTCCTGAGTCGCTTGAGATCACGCGCGTATTTCGACGTAGGCGCGGGCCTGAGCATCAGATTCCCAAACTCTTGTACATCTCATCGAGGTTGGCGTACGAAGGGCCACCGTTTTTGATGATCTCCTCGGTCTCGCGAATGGCCTCGCGGCTCTCCTCGTTCGGCTTCTCCGATTCGAAGGTCAGCGGGATGCTGCGGGTTCGGGCCATCTGCGTCCAGAAGGCGCGAGTGGCTGAGGCGAGGGTGAGTCCGTACTCCTCGGCCACCTCCGACGCCTGGGCGATGATCCGCTTGTCGGCCCTGATGGCCTTGGATTCCGTAGCGTTGACGGAAGACGTCGTTGCGGCCATGGCAACCCCCTTGATGTGCACAGATGTGGCATAGTCTACCACAAGGGTGCACATCAAGGAATGTGCCCGGGCGCCTACAGAACCGGCGTCACGCGCCTTGGAAGGAGAAGCGCCAGTAGCCGGTCATGACGGCGACGGTCAGGGCGATGAACGGGATGGCGATGCTGATCGCGAAGAACACCCAGTCGACCGGGTGCAGGCGTGAGGTGCGTGCCTGGCTGCGCGGGGCGCTGCCGCCGAAGCCGCGCGCCTCCATCGCGGTGGCGAGTTTCGTGGCGCGTCTGATCGACAGGACCAGCAGACCGAACGCCTGCGACAGGGCGCGGCCGATCGCGTTGCCGTCGCCCAAGCCCCGAGAGCGGCGGGACAGGCCGAGCGCCCGCCAGTCCTCCTGCAGGAGCGTGAACATGCGCATGCCGGCGAGTCCGCCGTACACGAATCGGGGCGAGAGGTGCAGGATCTGCACCAGTCCGTCGGCGAGGTCGGTCGGATCCATGCCGAGCGCGAGGATCACGCCGGGCACGGCGATCGCCCCGACCCTCAGGAACGTGGCGCACGCCAGATAGACGGAGCCTTCCGAGACGACGATCCAGCCGGCGGACCACAGGATCGCGCCGGAGGTGCGACCGTACAGGAGCACGGAGATGAAGCCGCCGGTCGCGGCGATCCACACCGGCCAGGTGCTGCGGCACACGCGGATCGGGTTGATGCCGCCGATCCACAGCAGCGCGAATTCGATGCCGAGCGCGACGGACGCGGAGACCACGTCGAGGCTGAAGAACATCGGAATGCACAGGAGCAGCGCTCCGATGATGCGCGCCACCGGGTTGACCTTGGCGATGAACGGCGAGGGCGAGGCCGGGCGCGCCGGTTCCCTGCGTTCGGTCGGCGGCGTGACGAGGACGGTGTCGACACGCGCCTCGTTATGTTTCACGGATTGTTCCACGGCATGCTCCATGTGTTCCACGGGATGTTTCACGGTGCCGGCCGCAGTGACGATCCTCTCTGCAACGGCTGCGGTCATCGCGCCGCACCTCCGTTTCCCCTATCGTCACCGGCGAATCCGAACATGATGCGCCGCGCGTCCAGCGCCTTCACGAGCGGCTCATCGTGCGTGACGACGATGACCGCGGACCCCTGATCGCGCACGGCGGCGATGAGGTCGACCATCTCGGTCCATGTGGTGAAGTCCTGTCCGAAGGTCGGCTCGTCCATGACGAGGATCCTCGGCGTACCGGCGAGCATCGAGGCGACGGACAGGCGTCGCTTCTCGCCTCCGGACAGCGTGTACGGATTGGCTTCGGCGAATCGGGAGAGGTTCATGCGCTCCAGCATGCGGTCGGCGATCGCGTACGCCTCCTCCTGGCTCGCGCCGCGCGACTTGGGGCCGATGGCGACCTCGTCGCGCACGAGAGGGGCGGCGAACTGGTGCTCAGGCTCCTGGAAGACCATGCCGATGCGCCCCAGAAGCTCGCGGCTCCTCCATTGTGACGGCTCGTCGCCGCGGGCGCCCTCGGCGATGTCGGCGCGGACGCGCACATGCCCGGCGATCGGCGGCAGGAGTCCTGCAAGCGTCAAGGCGAGCGTGGATTTGCCGGCACCGTTCGGCCCCATCAGGGCCGTGACCTCGCCGGCGAAGAACTGAAGATCGATGTGCGAGCCGAGCGCGGTGCCGCGTCCGAAGCTCAGGTCCTCGGTGACGAGCGCGGGTTGCGAGGATGTCCCGGACGGCGCAGACGCACCGGACTCCCCCGGTTCGGCGATGACGACGTCGCCGTGGCGTCCCGGACCGCGGTCCGGGATCGCGCGCCCCGGCACCCACGCGCCGCCGGCGGCGAGCATGTCGCCGAATCGCCCGAACACCTCGTCGGGAGTGCCGTCGGCGACGATTCCGCCGACGCGCGAGTCGGGATCGGGGTGTCCGATGACGATCACACGGTCGATGAGATCGAGCCAGACATCGATATGGTGTTCGACGACGACCATGGTCTGACCGGTCGTCTCGAGCACATGCCGTACCGCGTCATGCACCTCGCGCACCCCTTCGGGGTCGAGGTTCGCGGTCGGCTCGTCAAGCAGCAGAAGCCCCGGGCGCATGGCGAGCACGCCGGCCAGCGCGAGGCGCTGACGCTGCCCGCCGGACAGGTGCCGGGTGGAACGTTCGAAATCGATGTCCTGCAAGCCGACCAGATCAAGGGATTCGCGCACGCGCGTCCACGTCTCCTCGCGCGGCACGCCGAGGTTCTCGCAGCCGAAGGCCGCGTCATCGCCCACGCGTTCGAGGATGATCTGCGAATCGGGATCCTGCAGGACGAGTCCGACCTTGCCTCGGCCGACGGACGGTTCGACGCCGTCGACGGTGAGGGTTCCCTCCTGGTCGCCCTCCTCGGAGCCGCCGAGCACGCCGGCGAGCGCGGCCATGAACGTCGATTTGCCGGCGCCGGAAGCGCCGAGGAGCAGCACGTGCTCCCCGGGGCGGATGGTGAGTTTCACGTCACGCAGCGCGAAGTCCTTGCGCGTGGAGTGACGCCATCCCCATTCCCTCGCTTCGACGCCGGCGGGTGTGATGCGCATCAGACGCGGGCCTGACTACGGCCGGACGGGAAACGGTCGAGCGCGCCGGTGGCGGCGATCGCCTTGTGCAGGAACCACACGACGAGTCCGGCGATGACGATGCCGGAGATGATGGAACCGATGAGGTACCAGCTCACGCGCAGCATGTTCCAACCCGGGTTGGTCATCCAGTAGTAGGCCCAGCAGCCGACGCCGGCGAGCGCGCCGGAGAGGATGGTGGTGCCGATGTTCCACTTCCTCCATGCGAAGACCGCGAAGCCGATCTCGGCGCCGAGGCCCTGGATGATGCCGACGATCAGCGATCCGCCGACGCCCCATTGGTTGCCGAGCGTGAGCTCGAGGAACGCGGCGAGGGTTTCGGCGAACAGGGCGGCGCCCGGCTTACGCACGATGATCGCGGCGAGCGGGCCGGCGAACAGCCAGAAGCCGTTGAGCAGTCCCTCGAAGCCCGGGGTGACGGCCTCGAACAGGGCGATCGGGGCCGCGCAGACGATGTCCCAGCCCCAGAAGATGACGCCGGATGCGACGGCGATGATCGCGGCGACGACGATATCGACGACGCGCCACTTGTAGTTGGCTTTGGCGACGGTTTCGGCCATGGTGATGTGCCTTTCCTCTCTCAATCGAAGGCACGGGTGAAGGTAAGAGCGACAATTCCGCGGCCGGCATTACCCGGCCGCGTCCCATCGGTCGAGACCCGTGAGGTCTCCTCTCAGCCGCCTCAAGGCAGCTCCCGTGTCAGCGCACCACCATAAGCGACGTAGCCGACGAAATCAAGAGTCAGATCGTCAAAGTCCCGGCGCAGTCCTTGTTGATAAGGCACCGGCCGCCATGTCGCAGTCGTCGATGATCGTGGTCGTTTACGAATAGGTGAGGCGCTCGTCGCTTCCCTTCCACTTGGAGTCGATCGGATAGTGGGAGGGGATATTGACCAGATCGACTACGTGGCGTCCATCCTCGACGCGTACCTTCATATCGCGCGAGAAGCGCTTGTCGTACGTTACCCACTGCCGAGTGGAGCAGTCGTAGATCCACTCGCGGATCTGCCCGGGTCCGGATGCCTTGCTCACCGTGACGGCGTGATCGCTCGTCGTCACGCCGCCGAGATCCTCCTGATAGAGGTCGAACATCAGCACACGCACCTTGGGGCCGTCACCGAATGAATCGTCTTCGATCATTCTCAGCACGGACTGCCTGTTGGCGTTGACGTCGTCGATGAAATTCGCAACGGCATTCGTACTGTCCGCTTCGGATGAAGAGAGATAACCAAGTTCACGCAGCCGGTCCTCGGATGCATCGGCACTCAGCGAAAGCATCTCCCGTTCGATCGTCTTTCCGGTGACCTCCCTGGACGTCTGCCATATATACGAGATCCCGACGAACGCCACAAGCACGATCAGCGCCACGACAGGACGCCATATGAGTCTGCTCCCATAACTTTTGCCGTGCATCATACACCTCATCCACTTTGAATTGGTACATTTAGAATATCATATCCAATACATGGAAGCAACTTTTTCAGGTTCAGTGCACAAAGCAAAGCCGGCACCACAAGCATGACCTCAATGGCTATTT
>NZ_JFAL01000036.1:0-22813 GCF_006454495.1 Bifidobacterium sp. UTCIF-38
GAATAGCCATAAATAGGAGCATCAAAACACACCCGTCTGCCGTTCTGCACCCGCTCCTACGACTCAGACAACGGCAGCAAGTCCGTCAACCGGGACCTGATCTCATGGTCGCACGAGCGAGACAGGACCTACGGCAATCCAGGCTTCATCTCAAACGACAGACGCGAGGAAATCGAACGGATCCTCTGCAGAACGAACACAAAGCCACAAGTGCGCACACAGAAGATCAATCTACACATAGTAAGTAGGCCGAGCAACCAACAGTGTTTTCGTTAAGCTACAATAAAAGTGCAATCAATACAACGAAGTATAAGGGGTTAAAATGAAACATGCACTGAACTGTCTTTCAATTCTCTTAACTACAGCTTTGATAGCAATATTGATGTGCATCGGTATTGTCAATCAAGCCGATGCAACGCAATATGGAACCGGAAACGGCTATTACAATAATACAATCCAAAGCGGCAAGTGGGACGTAAGCCAATACCGTTCATATGCTTGGACAATAGGATACAAGAAAACAGCCGGTGTAAGAGTTCAGCAAGATCGAATGCTTGGCGGCTACAATGTAGAGGAACATACCGGTCCGGCACAAAAAGAACTTTCGGCTGAAGTATCTGGAGGGGGTGCAACCATTTCCGATTTCGCATGGATTTATTAAATGAGACTAATTTGACAGGCGAGGCTTTTTAACAGCAAAAAGGCCTCGCCATCATCATATCTTGAAATAAGGTTTTATGAAGAAAATATTTCTTAAAACACTCAACGGAGTATTACTATTTACTCTGTTGATTATGGGATTGACTGGATGCTCGGCGTCACAGACCGTTTCCGCGGATTCTGACGGCAGTACAACCAGCGATTTCACGAACGACGATTCCAGATCCAGTGACGGCACGCCACAGCAAGGAGCGAGAATCGCTTCGTCATTCGCCGATTACATCGATTACTGGCTTAAGAACCCCAATCTTGATCCACCACTCTCACAGCAGCAGAGAACTGTTTTGGAAACGGCAAAGCAATCCGGCGAGCTATCGATCTCCGCGTACGAACAATCATGGTCACAATACAAGTCATGCATGCTCGATAAAGGATATAAGGAAATTCTCCTCAACAGATATTCAAACGGCATGCTCGTGGAAGCCCGCCACATCGGAGGTACCGCGAAGCAGGAGGAGAAATATGGCAGAGATCGGAACTCGTGCTTCAACACATACGTCATGTACATTCAAGACGTATTCGGCACGCAAAAAGGAAATCCGAATTATTACTCCAGCACTGCCGAAGGATTCGTCGACTGCCTTAAACGCAATAATCTTGTGAACCAGCAATACACAGCAGAGCAATACAGACAGGAAGCCCAAGCTGGAAAAGGCTACTCATACGACACCACCAACGCCGAGGCGAGATCATGTGAAGTCGCCAATTATATCTTCCGCTCCACGGAAAACGATCCCACCGAACAACTGTGGTAGTCACCCGAATAGGCGTCGACACGAATACGGACCATACAGGACGCACACGCAGATTCGACAACGAAAACGGGTTCCTTCGGTTCATGCACGAACAGACATGAACCAAAGGAACCCGTTCAACAATGTGCGGCGACGGCCTACCAAGACCTACTTCACGTGCTTGATGCGCATGATGAGCCAGGAGGCGATGAGCACGATGACGATCGCGACGATGAACACCACCGAGTATGCCTCAGGCGGGGTCTTGGTGACGCCCATCACGGACTTGACGATCACCACGATCACCGAGGTCATCACCGAGCCGATGACGGTGGACAGCGTGTTCGCAAGGTTGAGGATGCCGAGGTCCTTGCCCGCCTCGTCCGGGTTCGGCAGGACGGAGACGTTCAGAGCCTGGTCGATCGCGTTGTAGGTGCCGTAGCCGAGGCCGGCGATACCGGCGAACAGGTACATGCCCATCTCGGAGCGGAACAGCAGCGGCATCAGCGCGCCGACGGCGAACAGGCAGCTGGCGAGCGCAACCGGGACCTTCCTCATGCCGATCCTGTCGGTGAGCGGTCCGGCGGTGACGGCGGCGATCAGGGAGACGACCAGCGTGATGACGGCCATGTTGGCGATGACGGATGCGGCCTTGAGCTTGGCGTCCGGGTCGCCGGCGAAGACGTAGTCCTGGGCGATGAACAGCTGGTAGGTGTTGATCATCCAGTAGCCGCCCATCATCATCGTGCGGCCGGCGAGGGCGTAGTAGAAGTCGGGGGCGTTCTTCGGCGGGCGGAAGCGCAGCAGGACGGACTTCGCGGTGATCTCCTCGCGCGGCTCGTCGACGTTGGACTTCTCACGCGGCCAGACGACGACCACGAAGATGCCGCACAGGCCGAAGATGACCATACCCATCATCCAGCCACCGAACACACCGGCCTCGCCGCTCTTGAGCAGCTGGGCGCCGACGAACGAACCGATGGTCTGGCCGGCGGCGATGCCGGCGCCGTAGAAGCCGGAGACGGTGCCGCGGAACTTGTCGGGCACGCGGTCGGACATGGTGGCGACGTACGGGGCGAGCATCGCGTTGTAGCCGAGCTGGGCACAGCACCACAGCACGATGATGAGGATCTGCGAATGGGTGAACGCGATCGCGCCGATGGACAGGCCGGTGATGAGTCCGCCGACGATGATCCACGGGCTGCGCTTGCCGAAGCGGGAGCGGGTCAGGTCGGAGAACGTGCCGAAGATGACGTTGGCGAGCAGGGCGACGATAGAGCCGGCGGCGTTGACGGTGCCGAGCATCGCCTCCTTGGTGGACGGATCGATGCTTTCGAACACGTACGGCAGGATGAGCGAGCTCAGCGCCACCCACGGGATGGCGCAGGCGACGGCGGAGACGGTGAAGCCGACGCCGAGGCGGATCACCTCGGCCTTGGTCGGGCGGTGGCCGTCGGCGGAGACGGACGGATCGTGGATCGGCGCGTTCGAGGCCAGAGCGGAGGCGTCGGGCGCGGTGGTGGTTGCATCAGCCATGTTGTAATCCCCTTTTGATAAATGGCTTGATTTGGCTTGATTCAGATGGTCAGAGCCGGTCAGGCAACGACCGGCGGATTGGCGATGAGGTCGTCGGTCTCGTGCAGACCGGCAGAGTCGGTCCATGCGAGGGTCACGACGGACGCGGCGTTGCCGACGCCGAGGCCCTTGCCGGGCTCGAACGTGAGCGCCGCGGAGGTGGAGCCGTCGGCGGCGGTCCACGCGAAGCGGATCGAACGGTCGGCATCGACCTCGTAGGAGAAGTCGCCGTCGAAGGCGGTGAGCTCGTTGCGGAATCGGGCGAGGGCGTTCAAGGCCTTGACGACCGGACGCTCCAGCTGCTCGTCGACCTCGGCGGTGGAGTAGTAGTGGCGGTTGATGTCACGGCCCACGTTGGTACGGCGCAGCAGGTCCATGTCGTTCGCGCCGGCCAGGGCGCCCACGTAGTACACCTGCGGCACGCCGGGCACGAAGAACTGCACCGCGCGGGCGGCGATGTAGTGCTGGTCGTTGCAGCCGAGCGCCGAGTAGTACGTGGAGTTGACCTGGTAGAGGTCGAGGTTGCTCGCGGCGGCACCGGTGGCGGCCTGCGACTCGCCGTGCGTGTTGGCGTGGATCGTGTTGACGAGGTTGTCGACGTCCTCATCGGGCACGAGGCCCTTGAGGCTGCGGTCGAGCTGATCGGAGCCGATGTCGATCACGCCGATGCCGTCGTGCGTGTCAAGCACGGTGCAGGCGTTGTTCGGACGCACCTCGACCCAGTGGGCGAGAGCGTCGGTGCGGCCGGTGAAGATCGAGTGCAGCAGCAGCGGAGGCAGGGCGAAGTCGTACACGCGATCCACCTTGTGCGCGATCTCGACCTGCTTCCTGTAGTAGGAGTGCACCTCGATGAGGGTCTCGAGGCCGCGGCGCTCGCCCTCCTCCTTGATACGTTCGATGAGCTTGAAGGTCTTCGGCGTCATGAAGCAGCTGGAGTTGGCCTCCTTGGCGCCGTAGCCGACCGCGTCGAGGCGGATGAACTTGACGTTCGAGGCGGCGAGGCGGTCGAGGATGGAGGTCAGGTACGCCCAGCCCTCGGCGGAGTCGGTGTCGATGTCGACCTGCTGCGGGGTGAACGTGGTCCACACGAGGCGCGTCTTGCCGGCCCAGTTGTAGTGGGTGAACGGCAGGCCCGGGCGCGGGCGGTAGATGCCGACGAGGTCCTCCTCGGTGGCGCCTTCCGGGAAGATGGTGCTCATCGTGAGGAACATCCTGTAGTACGGGCTCTCCTCGCCGCGCTTCATGACGTCCTGGAACTGCTCGGACTCCCAGCTCATGTGGTTGACGATGGTGTCGACCATGATGTCGTGGGTCTTGGAGAGCTCGGTGACGTCGTCCCAGCTGCCGAGGCGCGGATCGACCTTGGTGTGGTCGACCGGGTCGAAGCCGGCGTCGGCGCCGTCGAACGGCGTGAAGAACGGCAGGATGTGCACGCCCTCGTAGACGCCGTCGAAGCGGGTGCGCAGGATCTCGGTGAGGGACTTCAGATCGCCGTCACCCAGACGATCCGCATATGTGATGAGTTGGACTTTGTTCTTCATTGAAACTCCTTGTTGGGGAAGCCTTCATTGACACCGGACGGCCAACCGCTCGCCGCCCTGTTGACGAACAGTATATCGAACCGGTTCGAGACAGTCAAACTCGAACCGGTTCGACACGCCGATGCACTGATCCGCAGACGGTCAATGCACCTTTCAGCGGGTGGAATAGCCCTTGCGCAGGGTCACGGGGATGAGCTCGACGGCGGAGCCGGGCAGGCGGCCGTCCGTAGGCGGCACCGGCACGTCGGCCGATGACGCACCCGCCGCCGCGGGATCCAGATCGCTCGGCGCCGCAGAGCTCTCCTCCCCCTCGATGAGCGCGGTCATGCGCGCGGCAAGGGCGGAGGCGATCGCATCGAAGTCCTGGCATACGGCGGTCAGACGCACGCCGGCGGCGTCGGCCAGATAGGTGCCGTCGTAGGCGACCACCTGCATGTCGACGCCCGGGCGGATGCCACGGCGCAGCATCTCCTGCACGCACAGGGACGCGCCGAAATCGGAGCTGACGACCGCATCGACGTCCACGAACCGGTCGAAGAGGTCATGCACCGCGTGGGCATACCCCTCCAGATCGTAGACCTCACCGGCCTCGACGTACTCGTAGCGCACGCCGGCCGCCTTCAGCTCGTGCTCGAGGGTCAGGTAGTAGCGGACCGTCGGGAACGTGGTGTCCGCATCGCCCTCGCTGAGATTCTCCAGGTCGTGGAACTGCGAGCGCGGTCCGCCGACCATCACCACGTGATGCGCGCCGGTGGCGATCAGCTCCCGGGCGACGAGCCGCCCGCCCTGCTCGTGGTCGGAGCCGATCGAGGGGATGTCCGGGCCGAGATAGCGGTCGAACGCGACGACCGGCCGTCCGATCGAGGCCCAGTAGCCGACCGGATGCGCGGTGTGCGCGGCCATGACGAGTCCGTCCATCATGTGCCGCTGGAGCATGTCGACGTAGTCGGCCTCGCCCTTATCCGAATCGGCCGTGGAGCACAGCATCGTGCGCAGGCCGCGTTCGGAGAACTCGCGCTGCAGGGCGGAGGTCAGGGTCGCGAAGAACGGATGGCGAATCGTCGGGACGATCACGCCGATGATGTTGGTGCGATTGTGGGCGAGGTTGCGCGCAAGCTCGTTGGGGATGTAGTCGAGCGCCTTCATCGCGGCCTGAACCTTGGCACGCATGTCATCCGACACGTATCCGGTGCCGTTGACGACCAATGACACAGTGCTGAGGGATACGCCGGCCTTCTTCGCCACGTCACGCATTCCGACCATCGATCTTTACCTCACTTCCTAAGGAACAGGGCGGCGATCGCAACGCATACGATCGCTCCGGGGAACACGGCGGTGAAACTGAGCGACCCCGTGATCTGCGATCCGACCGCGATGGCGAGCGCGCCACCGAGCGCACCGATGATCAGTCCCAGGGGCTTTGCAAGCGCATAGGCGCCCAGGTCACGGCCGCTGTCATGCGGGTCGGGCAGCGCGTCTACGACCAGCGGCTGGATGAACACGTCGTAGAGGCCGGAGGCGAGTCCGGTGATGAACGAGAAGATCATGAGGCTCTTCTCGCCGCCGATCGCGACGATCGCAAGGCCCACGGCGAGGCCGACTGCATACAGGGCGCACGCGCAGACCACGGCCGCGCGCGAGTCGCGCCACCACGGGCCGAATCCCTCGGCGAACTTGTCGGTGATCGCGCCGGCGGAGTAGGAGGCGAGCAGGGTGCCGGCGAGCGAGGCGAGCGCGAGCATCGCGATGAGCAGTCCGGAGGGCAGGGTCAGGGGCGCGGAGGTGAACATCGGCTCGCTGCCGTAGACCGAGAATCGTACGACATACCACAGGAAGACGGCGGTCATCGAGATGGCCGAGGTCATGAACGTGCGCGACCAGAAGAGCTTGCGGAACGGACGGTACCGATCCTCGCGCGGCAGGGGCTTGAGCGAGGCGAACGCCGCGCCGTCGAGGGGCACGCGCGGCTGGGACGTGCTGGACGGCTCCTTCGGCCAGACGAGGACGGTCGCGATGCCCGAGATCGCGAACAGCACGGCGGCGCACGTGAACGGCTCGCGGGCACCGAAGGCGATCGACAGACCGCCGATCACGCCGCCGGCCGCCTGACCGGCGATCACGCCGATCGCGTTCCAACGTTCGATCACGTCGCGGAACTTGTCCGGCACGCGCTCGGAGAGGGCCGCGGCGAGCGGCACGATCAGCGCCGCGTACGTGAACTGCAGCAGGATCCAGAAGAAGATGACGCCGGCGAGGTTGCCGATGGCACCCACGATCAGGGCGATCAGGGCGGACAGGATTCCGCCGCCGATCAGCCATGGCGTACGGCGGCCCAGCGGCACGCGGGTGCGGTCGGAGAACGCCGAGACCAACGGGCTCAGGAAGATCGAGAACAGCGCGCCGATCACGACGAGGAGGGGGAGGTCGCGTACAAGGGTGAACATGGACTGCCCCGGCCCCATGCCCGGGATGGCGAGCCAATCAGCGTCGGTGTCGAACCCGGCGATGCGGGCGATGTGATCCGGGATCGCGACGAGGTTCAGCGCGGCCCACGGCGCGGTGATGAGGAAGGATCCGACTGCGAATCCCCACTTGAGGCGACTCACCTCGATCGCGGAGGGGCGGTGGCCGTCGGCGGAGACCATCGGATCGCGCATGTCGAGGAACGACGACGCGTAGTCGGGCACGGCCGCGTCGACCGTGGACGCGGCGGCGACGGTCGTGGTGCCGTCGGCGGCCAGACGTGCGGCCTGCGCACCCGGCTGATCGGCCGACGCCTCCGGAGCCTGCTGCTTCGGATCGACCGCAAGTCGCTGGACCGACGCCTTGTCCTCGGGACTCAGGGCCTTGTCGTAATCCGGCCTGTCATCGATGCCCGGACGCACATAGGGGTTCATCATGACGATTCACCGTTCCTTTCTTTCCATCTTTCCATGGGAAAGCTCTTCTCTTCCTGCGTCCATTGTAGAGAGTGCCGTGGCATCGCCGGCAACGCCACAGGACCGCCGTAGTCCTCCGCTTTTAAGGAAGCTTTCAGGAACGGGCAAGACAACGCCCACTATTGCCGACGTACTGTCTTACTGTTGAACTGTTGCATTGCCGAGCCCACCGGTGACCTACCGGCGGACCGTCGACCATGTCGTCGACCGCACGCCGATATGTTGGCTCTGGGATTGGCTGTGAACAGAATCGTCTAGGGAACTTAGAGAACTGGAGAAGTAGCGCATGTTCGTTCTCACTAACGCCTGGCGCGCGGTAACGCGCAGCTGGGTGATCTCAGCGCTGACCGTGGTGGTCGCGCTCCTCGTCTCGTTCGGCACCATCGCCTCGCTCGCGATCCTGCAGGAGCAGTCCGACGCGCACGGCACCGACTACAACGCGCAGACCCCGAACGCCGTGCTCCGCCCCACCGCGAAGACCGCGGCCGCGATGAAGGCCGACGACGCCAAGTCGACCGCATCGAAGTATCTGAAGTTCACCGACTACAACCCGTACGCGATCGCCGCACAGGAGAAGAGTGTGTCGTTCACGTATACCTTCACGGAGACGCTCCCGGTGCGTCAGGGCGATACGTTCAAGGCGATTCCCGGCTCGGCCGACGAATCCGCCGACAAGACGGGCGGCGAGTTCCAGCTACGCAGCTTCTATGATGCGAAGGCCGCGAAGGCCAACGACTACGGCACGTACAGGATCGTCGACGGCAAGGGGCTCGTCTTCACCGACACCAAGGCCACCGGCGCGCTGATCTCGAAGTCCGTGGCCGAGAAGAACGGCCTCAAGGTTGGCGACACGTTCAAGGTGGGCGATCCGACCGATACGAAGAAGACGTACGAGTTCAAGGTGCGCGGCATCTACGAGTACACGGGCGACGTCACCGCCACGAATGGCACCACCTCCGATGCCTCCGCCGCGAAGCTCGCCAAGGAGAATCGCGAGAACGTGATCTACACGGCCTACGCCACCGCCTACACGTTCGGCCTCGACCCCGACTCCCCCAAGGCGGACTCCTGGTCCGTGCCGGATCTCAACGTGATCTTCGACTTCACCGACGTCGACACGTACAACCAGTTCGTCAAGCTCGCCACGAAGGCGAAGCTGCCCAACGGATACGAGATCACGTCGCCGTCGCTGGCCGCGTATGAGAAGTCGATCGAGCCGCTCGACGCGCTGGCCGCCAAGGTCCGCCCGGCCACATGGGCGCTGGCGATCGGCGGCATCGTGCTGCTGCTGGTGCTGACCGCCGCCCGCACGTGGTTCGGCCGCACCGACGAGATCGGCATGGCGTTCGTCTCCGGCGTGTCCAAGGGTCGCCTCGGCTGGCAGTTCATGGTCGAGACGTTCATGATCACCGTGGTTCCGATCGCGATCGGACTGCTCGCCGGCGGTTTCGGCGTCAAGTCGATCGGCGCCGCACTGGCCGGCGGTCACGCGACGCCCGTCACCTCCACGATCGTGTGGACGCTCGTGTGGGATTCGCTGGGCGTGACGATCGTGCTGGCGATCATCGCGATGCTGCGCGTGGCGACGTTCAACTACGCGAAGCTGTTCGCGCCGGTCGCCTACGATGACGCGCAGCTCGGTACGGAGGTGAAGGCATGAGCAGCAAGGATGGCAAGGACATCGAGGACACCGAGGACACCGAGATGAAGGCCGAAGACACCAACGTGGAGGATGAGATGACCGAGAACACCGATCAGACCGATCAGACGGATCAGATCGACGAGCAGCCGGACGACAAGCCGACGCCGGACTCCCCCATCAAGGCCGACGGACCGGATGCGGACGAGTCCGCCGCCCCCGAGGTGTCCTTCAGCTTCACATTCGACGACGATGACGAGTCGGCGGACCTCGCCGCACTGGCCGATACTGCAGGATCGAACGAAAACGAGGCCTCGGAGGCCGTGGAAACGTCCGATACTGCGGGATCGGACGAAAACCGTGCCTCTGCGGGCTCGGAAACGTCCGATACTACGGGATCGGACGAAAACCGGGCCGCAGCGGGCCCGGAAACGTCCGATCCTACGGGATCGAACGGCAATGCGGACGCCGACGCCGGCACGGTGCCGGGCGAGACCAGTGCGGCCGCAACCGAGGCGAACGCGCGTCGCGTCAACGAGACGATGGCGCTGGCGGGCGACGCGATGGCGAACGGCGGGCACGGCGACCCGAACGAGCTGCGTCATTCCGAGTCGAAGGCCGAATCCGAGGTGGACAAGCAGGTCGCGGATCGCGTGCTGTTGAAGTCGTATCCGAACTTCTCGCTCAACCACGCGACGACCACGAACCGCAAGTCCGGCCGTCATGTGCTCG
This sequence comes from Bifidobacterium sp. UTCIF-38, assembly GCF_006454495.1. Classification (NCBI taxonomy): domain Bacteria; kingdom Bacillati; phylum Actinomycetota; class Actinomycetes; order Bifidobacteriales; family Bifidobacteriaceae; genus Bifidobacterium; species Bifidobacterium sp. UTCIF-38. The sequence goes on from NZ_JFAL01000036.1 coordinate 9,881, forward strand.
ATGACACGTCGATGGCGTTCTACGCGGGAGAACTGTACGCGGTGCGCGTGCTGCCCGACGCGGATGACGCCGAGCAGCGCGTCACGATGATGGAGGTGCTCGGCGGATTCCAGGCGCCGACCTCCGGCTCCGCGATGGCGAAGAGCGCGAACCTGCTCGAACTCGAGGTCGGCGAGCTGCGCGGCCATCGTCTGGGCATCGTGCCGCAGCGGTTCGCGGTGCGCGGCGATCTCGACGCGGAGTCGAACGTCCTGTACGCGATGAACGCGTCCGGCCGCACGTATCTGAAGCCCAAGCCGATCGCGGCACGCGAGTTCCTCGCGAAGGTCGGATTCGGCGAGGCGACGAGCGGCAGGAAGGTGCGCGATCTGGCGCTGGTCGAGCAGCGTCGCGTGGCGATCGCCCGTGCGATCAGCTGCGAGTCGGACACGCTGATCCTCGACGAGCCGACCAAGGGCCTGAGCGTGAACGATGCCAAGGCGATCCTCGACCTCATCGTCTCGATCGCCCACGCCCGTGATCCGAAGCGCGCCGTCATCATCGTGACCTCCTCGGACGAGGTCGCCGATCGAGCCGACAAGGTCTACAAGCTCGCCGACTGAGCCGTCCCGTGGTCGATGGATGACCCGTCAGATGACGATCATGTGGTATTCGGCGGCCATCGGGCGCACGTCGAACACCCCGTACTGATCGAGGAGCTCCAGCCAGCGGCGGCGGTTCTCCTCGCCGAATTTCGCGGCGCGGCGCGTGTACGCCTCGGCCGTGACGAACTTCGGCGGCAGGGACTTGCTGTTGTACTTGTCGGCCACCATCACGGTCTCCTGCTCCAGGTTGACCGGCACGTAGTCGGCCGGCGGCAACGGCAGTCCCTGACGCTCGACGTCCTCGCGCGTCAGGCCGACGCCGGTGTGATTGCGCGCGAACTGGGCGATCGACTCGTCGACGCCGTTCTCCAGCAGGTACTCGTAGCCGAGCAGGCCGTGCTTGATGTACTGCTTGCCATTGAACTTGAGCGGCTCATCGTCGTTGCCGTCGTGCTTGAACACCTGATAGGTGCCGATGTCGTGCAGCAGGCCGCCGATCGTGACGAGTCGCTCGTCGATCAGACGCGGGGGCACGCGGCCACCGGTCACGTTGTCGGACGGGGCGACGGCGAAGTCGAGCTGCGGGACGTCGGTCCGGGCATCGGAGGCGTCACCGGAGGCGTCGGCCGGCGTGCCGAGCGTCAGCAGGGACGCGCCCGCCGAATCGGGATCGCGATCGAGTTCGGGGGAACCGGCCGGCAGCGTGCAGCGGCGCATGAACAGCGCATTCTGACGGTGGGCAAGGGCGCGGGCGATGCGCGAAACGATCACGCAATGCGTGTGAACGAGGTCGTAGGCGGCCTCGGAAGGGGCGATCTTATGGTGCAGCTCGTCGATCTGCTCAAGTGTGGGGATCATGAGCCCCATTGTAGAGCGAACCGCTAGATCGAGCGGATGGACCACTCGCCGGTGCGGTTGGAGGCGACGATCATCTGGTCGTTGCCGAGCTCGGCCCAGCCGTCGGCCTCGGTCTGCTCGAAGCCGGAGGAGGCGACGACGATGCCCGCCGGAGCGCCATCCTCGTCGGTCAGCGCACGGTAGCGCATCACACGGTAGTCAAGCGCCTTCGCGCCCTGACCGTACTCGTCGTAGATCTCGACGATACGCGACGACGTGCGCTCGCGGCCGGCCGCGTTCAGGGCGATGAACTGGTCCTGCGACTGGATCATGCAGTTGTAGCTGGAGCGCGGGTACGCCTGACGCAGCTCGCGCACAGCCTGCGCGAGGGCCTCGTCGAGCTCGTAGCCGAAGCCGAGGTACTCGAGGATCACGGCGAAGAAGATCGCCGAATCGGAACGGCCGCCGGTGGACAGGAACACGCTGTTGCTCACCGGGTACTGGTCGTTGGTGACGATGTTGCGGCCGTGGGAGTCGGAGATGTCGCCGTTGTGGATGAAGCTCAGGCCGTTGGTGAAGAACGGCTGCTGGTTCTCGAGGATCAGCGGCAGGTTGGAGGAGGCGAGACGCAGATGCCACAGGGCGCCGCGCGCCGGCTCGGAGGCGAGTTCGGGGAACACCGGATCGAGTCGGGCGGCGACGGTGGTCTTGTAGAGCTTGGTGCCGGTCTCTGGGGCCGGTGCGCCGCCGTCCTGGGTGCCGGGGGTCTCCACCGGCTCGTACAGCATCGAGCATCCCCAGCCATCGTTGTGGATCTCGCTCATCTCGCGGTATTCCACAACGTCTTCTGTGCCAAGGATAGCGTTGAGGCTGAGGTTGAACCCGGCTGTCGCGTATCCCAATAATCTGCACATGGTTGGCTACCTTAATGCGGATATGTTGCGACGCGCGGCAGCGGGTATAAGCGTTGCTTATAGGGTTGGGTGGGTTACTTGACCGGTTACTTGACCGGGGGGATGTTGGCGGTGATGGGCTCGTCGCGGTCGATGCGCTCGGTGCGCTTCAGGCGCGGCGGGCGGCGGGTCGAGACGAACAGCGGCTGCACCTCGACCAGCGGGTTGTACGGCGCCAGACCGAACCACTTGACCGGCGAGCCGGCCACGTGGCGGATCGCGTACTTGACCGACAGCGACAGCGCGCCGCGCGCGGAGACCTTCGACTCCGGCATCAGCGCCTTGTGGATCAGCACGTAGCGGATCGTACCGATGTTCGGATCGGCATCCACCTTCGGGTAGAGCGACTTCTGCTGCGGCAGTTCCCCCGTCTTCGACAGGTCGTGCATGATCTGGTGCAGGTACGCCGGGATCGACTGCGAGACCTTGAATCCCAGGCGGATGCGCACACGGAACAGGAAGTTCGTGCCGAAGTTCTCGACCTCGTACTCGCGGGTGAACGGCTCGTCGGTGGTCTCGACGCTCACCGCCCACCATGCGCGGGCGCGCTTGGGGTGATCGGCGAAGATCGAGAAGAAGATGTCCGTGTCGAGCCTCTTCATGATGTTATCGGAGGTCAGGTAGACGATGTTGTCCGCGAAGTACGGAATGCGGAAGTCGCCGTGCAGCTTCTCCAGCGTGGGCAGGAAGTCCTGACGCTGCATGTGGCGGCGCTGCGCGCGCTCCAGCTTCGTGCCCTCGTTCCACGTGTACATGACGAACAGGATCGCGATGGTAAGCAGCATCGTGAACCAGCCGCCGTGCAGGAACTTGGCCATCGAGGCGATGAAGAACATGAACTGGATCGCGAGGAACACCAGCAGGAACACGATCGCACCGACGCGATGGCGGTCGTGCCAGATATACACGGCGAGCAGCACGGTCGTCGTGATCATCGTGATCGTCAGCGCAAGACCGTACGCGGCGGAGATGTGCTCGGAGTCCTTGAACAGGGCGAGCACGAGCAGGGTCGCGACGCACAGCACGCCGTTGACGACCGGAATGTACAGCTGACCGCGCGTACGGGCCGGGTAGCGCACCTGCAGATGCGGCATCCAGTTGAGTCGCGTGGCCTCGGAGACCATCGTGAACGCGCCGGTGATGAGGGCCTGCGAGGCGATCACGCCGGCCGTGACCGACAGGATCACGGCGATGTAGCGCACGTTCGGGGTCATCATCTGGAAGAACGGGTTGAGCGTCTTCATCGTGGTGTATTCGGGATTGCGATTGTTCGCGAGGATCCACGCGCCCTGACCGAAGTAATTGAAGACGAGGGCGATCTTGATGAACGGCCACGTGAAGTAGATGTTGCCGCGTCCCACATGGCCCATATCGGAGTAGAGCGCCTCGGCGCCGGTGGTCGACAGGAACACCGTGCCCATCAGGGCGATGCCGGCGGCGTTGTGCGGGCTGAACAGGAACTGGATGCCGTAGACCGGGTTGAGGGCCGCGAACACGGTCCAGTCGTTGGACAGGTTCACGATGCCGACGACGGCGAGGAAGCTGAACCAGATGAGCACCATCGAGCCGAACACCTTGCCGATCGACTCGGTACCGCGCGACTGCACCATGAACAGCACGACGATGATCACGACGGTGATCATCAACGTCAGACTCGGATTCTCATTGAAGAGCCCCTCGAGTGGCGGCAGGGTCTGCAGGCCCTCGACCGCGGAGCTGATCGACACGGCCGGCGTCAGCACCGAATCGGCGAGGAACGCGGCGCCGCCGATCATCGCGGGAATCGCCAGCCATGCGCCGTAGCGGCGGATCAGCGAGTAGAGGGCGAAGATGCCGCCCTCGCCGTTGTTGTCGATGCGCATCGCGATGAGCACGTACTTGACGGTGGTGATCAGCGTGATCGACCAGAACACCAGCGAAAGCATGCCGAGCACGGCCTCGCGGTCGGCGTTGCCGATGCCGCCCTGGCCGGACAGGAACGTCTGCGCGGTGTAGAGGGGCGAGGTGCCGATGTCGCCGTAGACCACGCCGAGCGCGACGATCGCCATGCCCCACGTGACCTTGTCCGGACCGGACTGCAGGCGCGCCCACCAGCGGCCGAATCGACCGCGGGCCGCGGTGTTGGCGAGCTTCTCGGCCTCCTTATTCTTGGCCTCGGCCTGCTTGACGAGCTCCTGACGCTCCTCCTTGGTGAGGGTGCGTCGGGAGACCTTCGGCGCGTTGGTGAAGGTGTCGGCCCGCAGCAGGGCCTCCTTCTCCTGGCGGGCCTTGGCCACGGCGGCCTTCTCGGCGGTCTTCACCGACGGGGTCGCCGTCGGCGGGACGCTTGCCGGCCTGCCGCCGACCCGCGGCCTGCCGCCGGATTCGCCTGCGGACTTGGCGCTGCTGTTGGCGCTATTGGTGCTATTGACGTTGCTGCTGACACTGCTGGAATTGGTAGTGTTGCTGACGCTCTGATCGGCACCTTGAGCGTCGCCACCGACTTTTCGGGCGCGTTCGGGCCTCTGATTCGACTCAGCCATACGTTCGGTCCTCCACCGGTCTTCGCGCGGGACCAACTGCAACCCGCGATCTTCCCTACACTTCTCGTCGGACGATTACTGGGACTGTTCGACGTCTATTTCGAAAGGACATGGTAGCGCCCTAACGAAAACCTCACAAATTCTTAACGCTTACCTTATCCCAACGTATGACCATGATTCAGGGGATCGGACGCCGTTCACACTCCGTAGACGGTGCGGGTGGTGTTGCGGGTGCCGCGGGCGACTTCGGCGAGGGGAAGATCGAGGGTGTCGGCCATCGCGCGCAGCGTGTAGGGGATCATGTACGGCGCGTTCGTGCGGCCGCGGTACGGCATCGGCGTCAGATACGGCGCATCGGTCTCGACCATCGCGTGATCGAGGCCGACGATGCGCAGCGATTCACGGATACCGTCGTTGCCCTTGTAGCTCACCGTGCCGGAGAAGCTCAGGAACCAGCCGTGCTCGCGCGCGATCTCGGCCATCTCGGCGTCGCCGGAATAGGAATGGAACACCGTGCGTTCCGGCGCGCCATCGGCCAGCAGCGTCTCGATGACCTCCTTATGCGAATCGCGGTCATGGATCTGCATCGGCAGGCCGAGCTCCTTGGCGAGCGCGATGTGCGCGCGGAACGCCTCCCGTTGCAGGGCGATCGCGTTGCCGCCGGTGCGGAACAGGTCCATGCCGGTCTCGCCGATCGCGACGACCTGGTCCGGGTAGGCGCGGGCGAGTCGGGCGACTTCGGTCATCGCGTCGTCGAAGCTGACGTCGTGGTACGGCTTGTAGGTGACGGGCAGTCCGTCGGGGCCGGGTTCGGCACGATGCCCGTGGCGTACGGCCTCGTTGGGGTGGATGGCGATCGCCGCGTGCACCCGCCCGGGGTGGTCGACGGCCATGTCGATCGCCTTCTGCATGTTCGGGTATTCGCAGCCGCAGTCGATGATCCCGGTCACGCCGACCGCCGCCGCCTGCGCGAGCAGCTCGTCGACACCGTAGACCGGCACCTCCGGCTGGCCCTTGGCTACGGCCTCGTGACTCATCGCCCGCGCGAACGGCACGACCGAGGCAACGTGCGTGTGATTGTCGATGACCTGCGCGTCCGTCGGCAGTGATTCGGGCGCGGGCGCCCAGCTGCGATCGCGATGATGATGCTTGCTCATAGGTATCCAGTGTAGGCGAGGCCAGGCTGGGCCCGGCGTACGTTCCCTGTGGCATCCGGGCATCCTATCCCCGTTCCCGTACGCCGCCGCGCATACGGCGTACGTTCCGCGTGGCCATCAGCATCCAATCCCCTGTCTCCGTACACTGCCACGCAGGCAACGTACGTTCCCCGTGGTCATCAGCGCCCCATCACCCGTATTCGTACGGTGCCGCGACGCAAGTGTACGAATACGGGTGATGACCGGGATCAACCCACGTCCGACGTACGTTGGCAAACCTTCAGCGTACGGCCCACGTGGTCAGGCCGAATCAAGCATAGGTCGCCTTTCATCATGTTCCATCCTGTTCACTCATTCCCAGTCAATTACATGCAGATCACATCAGCCATCCGCATGCCATGCGACTGCGATCACTACAGTAAAGAATGGGCGGCCGTCAACCGACCATCGCACAACCTAATCGAAGGGGATCTTCATGACCAGCAATACATATCATTTCGAGGGCAAAGTCGTCATCGTCACGGGCGGCGGCACCGGCATCGGGCGGGCCGTCACCCGCGCCTTCCTCGACAACGGCGCCACGGTCGTCGCGGTCGGACGTCGGCAGGCGCCGCTCGACGAGACGGTCGCCGGCTACGAACACGGCCACACGCACATCACCGATGTCTCCAGCCACGAGCAGGTGGCGGAACTCGTGAACTCCGTCGTCGAGGAGTTCGGACACCTCGACGTCGTCGTCTCCAACGCGGGCGTCTTCGAGGGCGGCGAGGTCGAGCACGTGTCCGACGAGGTGTGGCACAAACTGTTCTCCGTCAACCTCGATGGCCTGTTCTACCTGACCAAGGAGGCGTTGCCGCACCTGATCAAGTCGCACGGCAACATCGTCGTCGACACGTCGGTCTCCGGACTGCGCGGCGACTGGGGGCAGACCGCGTACAACTCCACCAAGCACGCGATGAACGGATTCGTACGCTGCGTCGCCCTCGATTACGGCGCCAAGGGCGTGCGCGTCAACGCGTTCGCGCCCGGCTTCATCGAAACCGACATCAACAAGGAGGTGTGGACCGATCCCGAGCGTGTCAAGCCGTACCTCGACCGCGTGGCTCTGGGCCGTACAGGCCGGGCCGAGGACTGCGCCGGCATCGCCCTGTTCCTCGCCTCCGACGACGCCGCATACCTGACCGGACTGGTCGTGCCGGTCGACGGCGGCACCACCGCCGCCACCGGCCAGGGCCGCAATTCCTACGAAAACGACACCCGCTCCGTGCTGTGATGCCTTGCTGTGATGCCTCTCGAAGCGGGCTTTCCTGCCACTCACGCGTGATTTGACGAAAAATCGCGTCGAGTGGCAGGATTTCGTGCCACTCAACGCGATTTCCGACCATTATTGCGTTGAGTGGCAGTCGAGCAGCGGCATCCACACACACGACGCCTGATTCGCAATTGCGAATCGTTGGAAAATGGCCGTTTCTGAGAACCCCGTACCACGGAATAACCGCCGAGCAGCAGAAGGAACTGCCACTCAACGCAAAAATCGCCCGTTTCTTCATTGAATGGCACGCGATGCTGCCACTCGACGCGATAATCACCCAAAAACACGTTGAGTGGCACTGGAGGCCGACGACCGGGGGAATGGCCGGGGCACGCGGGGGACTCGGAGACCGAAACCGAGGATCGACTGGGTACAACCGGAGACCGATACCCGGAACCGACCGGAAACCTCAGGCGGTTCGGGCGCATATGAAAAACCTCCCGCCCGGGGGCCAGGATCTCATCTCGTGGAGAGAATCCGGCCCTTAAGACGGGAGGACACAACCAATCACGGGTCGCGTGCGGAGAATTCAGGAGAGAAAGACGCACGACGGCCGTGATCATATCCCGTCGGACCGAATCGGTGTACCAAGCCGCTCCGGACTAACCCCGACGGGAAGCATTACTCACTTGGCCCAGCCGATGTCCTGCGGCAGGTTGCCGGCGAAGCCGGACGGGCCGTAGTTGGCCAGACCCTTCTTGACGCCGTAGTAATCGCCCGGGTTGGAGACCGGGACGGTGCCGTAGAGCTTGAGCGCGGCCTTCTCGGCGGCGTTGACGGCCTTGGTCTGATCGTCGTACTTCTCGTGGTTGCCGGCGACCTTGACGAGCTTGTCGACCTCGGGGCTGCCCACGTAGGTGAAGTTGGACGGGCCGTCGGAGGTGTACAGCTGCGGGGCGGAGGTCACGAAGGTGAGGGCCGCGGGGGACTGCCATGCCATCGGCAGGACCTGATAGTCGCCGCTGGTGACGGTGTCGGAGAACTTGGCCTCGGACTTGTTGACGACCTTGACCTTGATGCCGGCCTTCTTCATCATCGCCTGGTAGGCGTTGGCGAGGGCCTGCTGGGTGGCGTCGTCGCCGAAGAACGTGAAGGAGACCTCGAGGGTCTTGCCACCCTTGGCGTAGTAGCCGTCGGAGCCCATCTTGTAGCCGTCGGACTCGAGGGTCTTCTTGGCGGCGTCGACGCTGTACTTGGAGTCGGCGGGCATGTTGTTCTCATAGCCCTTCTGGAACGGCAGCAGCATCTCGGAACCGGGCTGCTCGGCCTTCCAGTTCATGCCCTGGAACTGGATGTTGTTGTACGTGTTGGCGTCGAACGCCTGGGTCAGGGCCTTGCGCACCTTGAGGCTGTCGAGCGGCTTGGACTTGCCGTTGTACTCGAGCACACGGGTCTTGGTGCTGTAGCCGTAGCGCAGCTGGGCGTCCTTGACGGAGCGGATGGCCTTGATGTCGTCCTTGGTGGAGGCGCCCACGGCGTCGATCTCACCGTTCTGGAACGCGTTGAGCGAGGCGGCGTCGGACATCTGCTTGTAGACGATCTTGTCCAGCTTCGGCTTGTCGCCCCACCACTTCTCGTTCGGCACGAAGGTGACCTGCGTGTCGGAGAAGGAATCGACCTTGTACGGGCCGGCGGCCCACTCGTTGTGCGGGTTCTTGACCCAGCCCTCGGTGAAGGTCTTCGGATCGCCGGCCTTCGGGTTGATCAGGTTGGTGAACACGAGCTGCCACGGGTAGTACGGGGTGGAATAGGTCACGATGACCTGCTTCGGGTTGCTGCCCTGCTCGACGCTCTTGATCTTGTCGTAGCCGTCGGTGCTCGGCGGGTTGTAGGCGGGGTTGGTGCCGTTGGAGGTTTCCCACATGGTCTTGAACGCGGTCCAGTCGATATCGGTGCCGTCGTTCCACTTGGCCTTCGGGTTGATATCATACTGGACGACCATCGGGTTGGAGCTCACGAGCTTCATGTCGGTCAGGTAGTCGGGGTTCACCTTGAGCGGATCGCCGCCGACCTGATCGGTCATCAGCAGGCTCGGCTGGTACCAGCTCCACAGGTCGGACATGTAGCCGGTGTTGCCGTCGGTGGACAGGTAGTTCCAGTTCGGGCCGATCTCGACGATCGGCAGCGTCAGCGTGCCGCCGTCCTTGACGTTGTCACGGCTCTGGTGGTTGTCGTAACGCTCGGTCGTCTTCGGCATCGGCAGATCGCCGGTGTAGGACGAGTCGAAGCCGGCGGCCGGCTCCTCGGTGGTGGTAGCGGAACCATTGGAGGTACCGTTGCCGCCGTTTTGCGCGCCGCAGCCAGCCAACAGCATGGCGAAGGCAGCGGTGGCGGCGACCAGTGCGGTCACCTTGCGCATCTTGTTCATGATTGCTTCCTCTCTATTGATATATCCGACCGTCATGCCGAGGATCTTGTGGATCACGCGAAATGGCATGCGACCTGATGGCCGCTCGGCCGGGAAGTGTCATACGGGCGCAGCGCCGGGCGTTCGCCACGGCAGCGCGCCTGCTGTTCGGCGTTCAGGGTGGGCATCAGCGGGCATCGACCCGCGAACGGACACCCCTTGAACGATTCGGTGGGACTCGGCACCTCGCCCTCGAGCACGATGCGCCGGCGCGCGCGATCGGCGACCGGATCGGGCACCGGCACGGCACTGATCAGCGCCTTCGTGTACGGGTGCAGCGGATGCTCGAACACGTCCTCCGTGTCCCCCGATTCGACGATGCTGCCCAGATACATCACCGCCACACGGCTGGAGATGTGGCGCACCACCGACAGGTTGTGGGCGACGAACAGGTAGGCCACGCCGAGCTTGTTCTGCAGGTCCTCCAGCAGATTGATCACGCCGGCCTGGATGGACACGTCGAGCGCGGAGACCGGCTCGTCGAGCAGCACCAGCTTCGGATTGACCGACAAGGCGCGCGCGATCGCGATGCGCTGACGCTGACCGCCGGAGAACTGCGTCGGGAAACGATCGACCTGATCGGGATTGAGCTCCACCAGACGCATAAGTTCGGCGATACGCTTGCGGATCTGCTCGCTCGAATAGTGCTGCACCTTCATCGGCTCGGCCAGAATGTCGTAGATCGGCAGACGCGGGTCGAGCGAACTCATCGGATCCTGGAACACGTACTGCACGGCCGAACGCAGTTCGCGACGCTTCTCGCGCGGCAGATGCCCCTCGAGCTTCGTGCCGAACACGGTCAGTTCGCCGGCCTGCGGCTGGCGCAGCTCCATGATCTCCATCAGCGTCGTCGACTTGCCGGAGCCGGACTCGCCGACCAATGCGACAGTCTCGCCCTCGCGCACGTCGAGCGTCACGTCGTCGACGGCCTTGACCTCGCCGATCCGACGGCGCAGGAACCCGCCGCCGGTCAGCGGGAACGTCTTGCGCATGTGCTTGACGTCGAGCACGACCTTGCGCTTCTCACGCGGCACGCCGGCGAACTTCGAGGCGACACCCTCGCCCACCGAATACACGTCACGGAAGGTGAGCCCCTTCGAGACGATCTCGGCGGTGCGATGGCAGGCGGCGAACTGCCCTGAGCGCCCCGGCACCGCAGCCATACGCGGTTCACTACGACGGCAGACGTCCGTGGCCAGCGGGCAGCGCGGTGCGAACGGGCAGCCCTTGGGCATGTTGACGAGATTCATCGGGGAGCCGGGGATCGGCACGAGACGGCTGGCGCGCTCACGGTCGGAGCGCGGCACCGCTCCCAGCAGACCCATCGTGTACGGCATGGCCGGATGGGCGAAGATCGTGTCGACGTCAGCCTTCTCGACCGGGCGGCCGGCGTACATGACGACGATGTCGTCGGCGATGCCGGCGATCACACCAAGATCATGGGTGATGAAGATGACGGCGGCGCCGGTCTCGCGCTGGGCCTTGCGCAGCACCTCGAGCACCTGCGCCTGGATCGTCACGTCGAGGGCGGTGGTCGGCTCGTCGGCGATGATCACGTCCGGATCGTTGGCGATGGCCATGGCGATCATGACGCGCTGGCGCATGCCGCCGGAGAACTCGTGCGGGAAGGACTTGAGCCTGTCCTCCGGGTCCGGGATGCCGACCAGATCCATGAGCTCGATGGAGCGATCGTGGATCTGCTGTTCAGTCATCTTCGGATTGTGGGTGACCAGCGCCTCCTTGATCTGATCGCCGATCGAGAAGACCGGGGTCAGTGCGGAGAGCGGATCCTGGAAGACCATCGCAATGCCCTTGCCGCGGATCTTGCTCATCTCGAGATCCGTCTTGGTCAGGAGCTCCTCGCCATGGTACTTGACCGATCCGGTGATCTTCGCATTCCTGTCCAGAAGGCCCATGATGGCCATGGAGGTCACGGACTTGCCGGAGCCGGATTCGCCGACGATGCCGAGCGTCCTGCCGCGGTAGAGGTCGAAGTTCATGCCGCGCACCGCGTGCACGGTGCCGGCCTCGGAGGCAAAGCTCACGGTGAGGTCGCGCACCTCGATGACCGGCTCGCCGGTCGTATCGTTCATGGTCGTGTCGTTCATGTCGTCACTCATCTCGTCGTCACTCACTTGTCACTCGTGTCACTGGGGTCACTTGGCCTTGCCCGTCGAGCGGGAGTACGGGTCGATCGCGTCACGCAGTCCGTCGCCGATCAGCTGCACGGAGAAGGTCAGGATGATCAGCACGATCGAGGGGAACAGCAGCACCCACGGCGAGGTCTGCACGACCGACTGACCTGCATTGAGCAGCGTGCCGAGCGAGGTGTCGGGCGCCTTGATGCCGAGTCCGAGGAAGCTCAGCGACGTCTCGCTGTTGACCGCGCCGATCACGCCGAGGACCGTGTTGATGACGAGCACGGAGCCGAGGTTCGGCACGAGGTGACGCACGATGATCGTGAACGAAGGAACGCCCATGAACTTGGCGGCGCGCACGTATTCGCGGTCGCGCAGGCTCAGGGTGAGGGTGCGCAGCGTACGCGCGTAGCCGATCCAGCCGAACGCGGTCAGGCCGATGGCCAGCCACACCCAGTCGCTGCCGCCCGACGCCATGCCGACGATCAGGGCGATCAGCAGGAAGGACGGCACGACGAGCAGCATGTCGAGCACCCACATGCCGACCTTCTCGAACCAGCCCTCGAAGAAGGCGACCGCAGTGCCGATGAGCGCGGCGATGACGGTCGTACCGATCGAGCTGATGAAGCCGATGGTGAGAGAACGGCCGAGGCCGCGCACGATCATCGCGTACATGTCGCCTCCGCCGACGGTGGTGCCGAGCCAGTGCTCGGCCGAGGGCGGGGAGGCGAGCGCCGCGAAGTCGGGATCGTCGTAGGTCCACTGGGAGAACTTCGCGCCGAAGATCGCGAAGAAGATCAGAATGACGAGCACCACAAGGCCCACCACCGCGGAGGGGCGGCGGCAGAAGCGACGCACATACAGCATGAGGCGGCCGGTGCGCTTGAAGTCGTCCTGCTGGGTCGGCCGCTCCGGTTGGTCCGGCTGCTGGCTCTGTTCGGCCCGTTCGATCTGACGAGCCTGCTGGACTTCGTCCGACTGGGCGTCGGCGTCTTCGATCATGACTTCCGTATCATTCATTTC
>NZ_JFAL01000037.1:0-9497 GCF_006454495.1 Bifidobacterium sp. UTCIF-38
GACATAAGCATCTCGCTGCACTCGGCCCTGGCGAGAGGTTGGTGCCGAAGGGTGGCAACGGTCTCTCGCTGCGGGGGCGTCAGTGAGAGACCGCGGTTGAGCAGAGGCAATAATCTCTCGCTGAGAGGTGCCTCAGCGAGAGATTGGCGTCAGGGGTGATCGGACATCTCTCGCTGAGAACTCCCTAGCGAGAGGCGTTTGATGCGCTATACCAAGCATCACTTCCGACTGCGCATCCGACTGCGCAACAGGAGCGTCTACTGCTCGAGCAGGGTTCCGTAGCGCGTGATGAGTCCCTGATTCACGCGTTCGAATTCGGGAATGTACTCATCGATGACGGTGTGTACGAGCTGTTTGGCGCGCGACTCGTCATAGATATGCGCCGAATCGTTGCGGTCGCGCAGCATGCGCAGCCAGAGCGACTCATCCATGAAGTCGTAGTACTGGTATGCCGTCTTGATGACATCCCGTGGAGAGCCGGAGGCGGAGATCGGGTCTCCTTCATATGCCAGCATCGCCTTGAGCAGCTTCCAGCCGAGCTCGAACTGAAATTCAAACTTATCGATGATGCCTCTTTGAATGAACTCGTTGTTCAGATCCTGCGAGGGTGCCTGCCTCAGCGAGCGCAGTGCGGAGGCGTAGTTCTCATACTTTTTCATAGAGCACCTTCCCGGTGCGGGCTATCTCCGTTCTCAGGGATTCGGAGATCGGTCCGTCGAGGTTGATCACGTCCAGTTTGAGCAGCGACCAGAGTTCGTTCTGCAGTCGACTCTCCAACGAGTCGAAATCGGGGCATCCGGCCACGGCGAGATCGATGTCGCTTTTGGGTCGATTCGTGCCTTTGGCTCTGGACCCGAAGAGCACGACCCTGCGCGCGCCGGATTCGGCTGCGAACTCGCGGATCTGTGCGTACACATCCTCGATGGGAACCATCAGCCACCTCCGATTTGTGGGGTCACTCATAACATGCATTTACGTGCATCCTCGCTGCCCATAATACGACAGGCTTCCAGATACTTCGGAACTCGGCGGAAGGCGGTACTTCATAACCCATAATCGTGTCTAACTCGGGAACCAGCCTAGTACACGTGCGCTCTGTTTGACGATGGCTGTTCCCATGCGGTTGATCAGCATCTTCTTGTTGGTGATCTCCTCCTCGGTGACACCGGGAAGAACGCCCACCCATGCCAATGCTGCGGTCGACGCCTGGACAAAGGAAGGAACGATCCGAATGGCCAGTTCCGCAAGCATGCCAGTAAAACGCTCTTGATCGGACGAATCACTGCTGCATTGCTCGAAGAATCTCGTCCAATGCCGCAGCTCGATCCGTTCCCACTGATACTCGCCGCCGATGCTCATTGCCAGTCTCCTCTCCCTGCGTCGGGTGTCATATGCGAACAGGGATGCGATGTCGTAGAGCGGAGCCAGGCGAGGACCATCGCCGGATATGGGCTCGAGGATCGCATAGTTCTTGGCATGCGCATCCGATCCGCCTATCAGGTAATTGAATATCAGTGCCTTTATGAGCGTATTCACATCATCTTCCGGGAACCCGTTGTCGTTCATGTATCGCACGATGTCAACGGCTCCGGGGCCTCCGTCGGATTGATATTTGTTCTCCGTCATGATGCTCATTGCCTGACAGAAGTCCTCCTGATGGATTCGTGTCACAGTGGCGGGAACAACGGTGTCGTCAATGGTTCGATCCCAGCGCTCGCTGACGACTGCCGGCACTCCTCCGAACACCCGGTAATCGGTTCGTGCAACGGGCAGTGACAGCTTTTCGGCCGTCTTCAGGCAGAGATATTCGTTGAATGCCTGCTCATGCAGTCCTCGTATGCCGGGCTTGATGATATGCGTGGTGGCTGCGGCTCCTTCGGCTTCATACCATTGTCCATTGGTATATCGAAGGGCCAGTTTGTCCTGTGCGCCGTTCAGAGACCAGTGCTCCTCCTCGCTCTGCCATGATGCCTGTTGCGCACCGACAATGGCGAGTAGCCGCTGCCCGATATGTTCTTCGCTGATTGGTGTGATGTGACCTGCTGGCGGCGTCGTATTGTCGGGAGCGACGAATTGCACGCCTCCTCCGCAATCCAGTCCCACTGCGGTCAAAAGAGCGAATGGGTTACGTGGATTAACTCCGTATAGACGGCCGATGCGTTGTCTGATGGCAGGATCGTCGGGGAGTATGCCGTCGATATACGCCTCGATCGGATTTCCCCTCCATGGCTCGGCTTTACGTGGCATGGACAGTGAAAGCGGCATCGAGTTGGGATCGTCCGAATCGTAGGTGAATGAGTGTTTGCCGGTCGGCTCCTCGCGTAGTACGCCGATATGACGCCCGTTGAGCAGTACATCAAGCACTTTGATCTTCATCGTCGTCTTCGTTCCTTGTCGTCGTCCTCGGCGTGATGTCGTCGTCTGTCGGACCGTTCGGTGAATGGTTGCTCGTCAGTCTCTGCAAAGCGGTGAGATATGGTTCCAGCGAGAAGCCTGCGAGAGGCTGCAGTTGTTCCGCCATTTTGGATATCTCGTCGGAGGTCGGAGGCCGTGTATTGTGATGCGCCGGCTTTGCGGCATCTGCAAGGTCTTTTCGATGGCTCGATGGTTGCTGAATGCCGGCCTGCTGTTCCGGTACATTGTAGGAGACGGTGAAAGTCACTCCGAGTTCCCGGCATAGCAGCAGTATGCGGGAGATGCTGGCGTTCATGATCTTGCCCTGTTCGAACTGGCTGATCCATGGGCGGGTCAGGCCTGTCCGCTGGGCCAGCTCCTCCTGGGTGAGCTTCTGCATCACCCGGGCGTCGCGTAGTGCCACCGTCAATTGTCTGATGGATTGAATCTCACTTGACATTCTTCCCATCGCCGCTCCAATGTTAGACTTATCGAACATTTCGTCTTATGTTAGATAAGTCTAACATAAAGACATCGATAAATGTTAGAAAAGACGAACTTGCCGGTGCGGGGTGCACAGCGGATAATGGTGCGAAAGCGGACATCGGTTCGCACGGGTTCTGACAGGGAGGTCGGGCTGAAAAAGCAATAGCGCCAGTAATGGGCGGTCGGAGACATAACGGCTACGCTGTTGCTTTGCCGTGATCGCCTGCGTAAGCGGAGATGTCGCTTGGTCTTCTTGAAACGTCATTTGCGCACATCAGTCTGCGCTGATGTCCGTGAACTCTTCGAGCCGGGTCAACGACCAGACGAACAGGGGGAACGCGGCGAACGCATACCCTTCGAACTGGATATATAGGTATGCGAGCAATATCAGCCAGCATACGGTGAGCTTACTCCACACACATTGATGTCTGGCAAGGAATCGTGCGGTCACTGCGATCATCAAAATCAATCCCACAAGACCGAATTCGGTGACGAAGTTCGTATACAGGCACATCGTCCATACGGTGTCAGGAGTGGTCGTCGAATACCAGCCAGCCGCACCGGTCGGATCGGTATGCATCGCAGTCAGTGCACGAACGGCCAGATCGGCCCCCTGATGAACGGCATCGGCGATATTGCCGGAACCATAACCGCTTATCAAAGTCCACGGATGGGCGATCAGACCGCACAGGGGACCAAGTGATTGCCATATGCGTGCGAAGAATGAACCGTCGCCCTCCATGCCGTTGTTGAGGATCGAATCCAAACGCGAGTTCACGGCGAAGCTGATCGCCGCCAGCACTACGGTACCGATCAATCGCAGGATGCCCTGCTTGCGGGAATCGGGATCGTGCCATGTGGTGCGGATGACGATCACGATGATCAGCGCCACCAGACAGTCCAGCACGATGCGCGTGCCGGCCCCCATGATCACGCTTCCTATGGCGAACGTGATGATGAGGTCCCGCAGCCTACGGGCGAACACGGAATCACGCGTCCGCATCAGCCAGTACAGCGGCAGCAGCACGCCGAACAGATGCATGCCGATGTAGCTCGGTTCGGCGAACAGGAACTGCGGACGACCAGTCACACCGCCCCACTGGCCGGCGGTACTGTACGAGCGATACATGAGATGGTTGAAATACCCGCTGACACTGCCGAGATCGAGCCTTACAGCCAGCCATTGCACCACGCCCACGCCGAATGCGAACCAGTACGCGGCGATCAGCGTACGCACGCATTCGCTCCAGTCGAGACGTTTATGCACGAAGGCGATGTCGAGTGCGATCAGCGTCGCAGGAACGGCGATGACCCCGGACAGGCTCATCGTGATGGCGACGTTATGCACGCCGAACGTGGCCCAACCTGCAGCGGACAGGTATATCAGAGCGACGGGCAGCAGCACGAACGGGGCATACCGATGAAGGACCTGACGCAGTAGAGCGGGATTCGCCAGACAATAGATAAGCAGCAGCCAAGGGGTTATCGGAGTCCAGAACGGCTGAAAGAACCCGATCGTCGTACCGTCGATCGGCAAGGTGACGAGAGCGAGCCAGAACAGGTAATCACTGCGATCACGTGGAGTGAACAGTCGGGGAAGGAATGCCGGCTCGGATCTGCGATTGGCGGTTTCCGAGAAGTCGACGGGGAAGGAGGTGTCCATGTGGTCCTTTCTCGGGCGTCGGTTCAGCATCGGCGCCCGAAAATCGGCCACGGCGTTGTGGTGAGGTGTAGTGAGGAGGTGTACTGAGGAGAAGGTGGTGTTATGCCGTGAGCATCGCGCGTCGCAAGTTACGCCACCGAATCGAAAATGATGTTCACGCCTTTCTTGATCTCGGCGTAGACGCGAACGAACACTTCGCGAGATTTGCGGTGCGGATCCTCGGTCTCCGGCGCCTCGGGCAGGAACGGGCGGAGCATGGAAACGGATGCCATCACCTCGTTCAGGCGATCGCCGACCGTATCTCCCGGAATCGGGCCGTCGGCGTGCAGATGCGAGCACACATTGACGAAGTCGTTGAACAGGAACACCTTGCGCGCGGCAAGTGGATTCTGATCGAGGAGATCGGAGATCTGCTCGCGTTCGAAGCACAGAATTAGATTGGCGGTCCGGCTCAGATCCGCAGTGAGCGGAGTGGATACGTGAGGATTCGCGTCGATGCCATCAGCCTTGAGCATGTCGATGGCCAGCGGATCCGCCGGATGCGGCGGATAATGCAACGTGCCGGCGGACCGTACGTCCAGATCCTCGTTGTCCAATCCACGCGCGGCGAGCACGGAGCGGGTGTAGTACTCGGCCATGACGGAACGGCATTGGTTGCCGGTGCACACGTACAGAATCTGCATAACAAATCTCCCTTCCGGAAAAGAAGATACCTCGTACATTGTGCGGGCTTTGTGTGGGCAGTGTGCGGGGCATGAAAAAACCGGGAATCAACATGACTCCCGGTTTTTCTAACATTAAGTTATTTGCGACTGTACAGCTTCATGGCTGCAACAGCCTCACTGATTCAGCGACGGTTGGTCGTCTTGCGGACGGCGAACAGGGCGATGCCGGCAGCGGCCAGCAGAGCGACGGCCACGCCGTACGGAGCGACGGTGGCACCAGTCTTGGCGATGGTGGCGGCACCAGTGTTGGAGACCGACTGATCGCCGGCACCAGTGGCAGGCACCGTGATGGACGCGGTGTGCGTGCCGGAAGCGGCGGAAGCGGTGACCGTGATGGTCTTACCGGCCTGACCTTCCTTGAAGATGTAACGCAGGGTCAGGGAGCCGTCGGACTTGGCGGTGAAGGTGCGCTCGCCGATCTGCTGAACGTCGGCAACAACGGCGTCATCCCACTTGACGGTGACGTTCTCGTTCGGCTCGAAGGTGCCGGCCGGGAAAGCGACGGTGGCGGTGTTGCCGCTGACGGTGACGGTGGCGCCGTACGGGGCGGCGACGGCGGTGTTGGCGGCGAAGCCGAAGCCGAGAACCGCGACGATAGTAGCCAGAAGGGCCATGAACTTCTTCATCATGATAATTCCTCCTCTAATTCGAATATTCCACATCATGCGACATGGAGTGCATGGATGGCAGCAGACTTGCTTACTTGATCGCTTGCTTACTGCCTGTCTGCTGTACTGTCCGTTCCTTCCGTGTCTGAACCCTTACTGTACACCCCCTTGTGACACCCCCGTTTGGTTGTTCTGAGTAGGGACGCCGCCATGTGACAACGGCGTCACACCATGTGACATGGTTCGCGCATGCGCCGAGTTCCCGGGAATGCCCCCGAGCTGTTGGAAAGGATGAAAAACATTGGAATTCCAAGGATTTAGTGCGATTTACTTGAAATTCATATATCGCGACACGCCCGGAGCGTAATTAAGGAGCGGAATTGCGGGGTGGAGGATCCGGGATCTATCTTCCTATTTTGCGGTTCTTCCGATTCTCCCGGTTCCTGCAGTTGCGGAGGCCGTGTCGGCATCCGCAACCTCGTCGTCGAAACTGAATAGTTCCTCGACGCTCGTGTCGAATACCTTGGCCAGATCCATGGCCAGACGAAGCGAAGGACAATACTGCCCCTGCTCGAGTCTGCCGATCGTTTCGCGGCGAACATTGACGAGATCGGCCAGATCGGACTGTTTCAGACCGCGTTCGAGTCGATGGAATTTGATGGTGGTCTTCATTCGTCATCCTCGCCGGTATCGCCTTGATGCTCCAGCCACAGGTATCGTGCATCGGCGATGGTCAACGCCAGCATTGCCAGAGTAGGCAGGATCATCGGAGTCGCCATGACATACGTGCGCAACAGCAGGCCGGACAGCAGATTGGCAAAACCGAGCACCATGAGGATGATGACCAGTGTGATAAAGGCGAATCGCGTCGACAGCAACTGATGCTGGTCGGACAATTCGTCGGAACGGGGATTCTCGCGACGGAAAACCAGCACCACCCAGATCTCGCCCGCCACCCAGAACATGGCTACCGACACGGTGGCGATCAGACCGAACATGCTGCTGTCGTTGAACAGCTGGGTGGCGCATGCGATCGCGCCAATCAGCTCAACGACCATTCTGGAGGCGATATATCGGTTGAACGTCATCGGTTTCCTCCTTGCGTGTATATGGAACCAAGACCGTTATTGGGCATCTTGTCTAGTCGTGCTGATTTACCGCTATGCCTATAAAACCTAATATATGCCGTGCATGAGAAGGCAGAGGATGGCAGGATCATGATCAGAAATATGGGGAATCGAGAAGCGATGACGAAGCGTGTGGTCGTGGCGATGATTACGTCTCTCGGAGCGTGCGGACTTGCACTTGCGGTTCCGTCGGGCGCGATGGCGGCGGATTCGCCATCGTCGTCGCTCGGAGTCGCCGGGATTTCGGGGGAGTCGAGCGTAACGGCTCCGGTGAACGTGAACGGAAGCGCTGATGCGCGCAGCCTGAGCAGCCTTGGCGCGGCGATCGATCACATCCACAACACGAACCAGCAGATCCATCAGGACATCGTCACCCATCACGAGCACATGGAGCAGGTGCACAACCAGATCCATCAGGACGTGGACGATCTACGCCAGCATCACGAGCAGGCGTGGCAGGATGCGCAGCAGGCGCACGACGACATCAAGAACGCCATCGACGGTGCCTACGATCGTGCACACGAGCGTCACGAGATCATCCACCAGGACATGGTCGACCATCAGCAGCATCTTGACCAGCTGCAGGCCGACTGGAAGACTGAGCACGATCTCATCAAGCAGAATCACCTGCAGTGGGTGTCCGCACGCGAACAGTGGCACAAGGCATTCCAGGACGCGCTCAACGACTCGCTGAACAACAATCTGAACGGCAATCCGGGCAACGGATCCACCTCCACGGGTAACGGCGGCGCGAACAACGGCGGCGGTGCGGGCTCGGGCGCCATCACAAACGCCGGTTCCACCGGCAACGGCACCGTGACCAACGCCTCCTCCAATACTTCCGGCAACTCCAACGCCAACGGCTCATCCAACGGCACCTCCTCCAACATTGCGACAGGCAGCAACGGTTCCGGCAACGCCGTCTCCCGCGCCGTACAGGGGACATTGGCCGAAACCGGCATCGCCCTGCCTGTGCTGCTCGCCGTCACTTTCGGCCTGTTCGCCGCCGCCTACGTCCTCAAGGTCATCGCCCAGTACCACTCCGAAACGACTAATCGCGCTAGGTAGTCGGCTTTCGGCCAGTGGCTATTGACCGGCACTCTCGATACACTCTCTCGATACACTTTCGATAGCGGTGCCTATTCCGAGCAGTGCCGGTCGATTTCATTGAGACGAGACGCAGGTCTCATGTCTGGGTCGGATTGCTTTCGGCCTGACCGCGTGCGAGTTGCTTCGCGATTCGCTTGGAGACCTTGTCCAGTGGGCTTGGCGAGAGCAGAAACGTGAACCTGGCCCCGTTGGCTATCAGATTACGGCTCAATCGCCAAGCGAACTCCTCGCGCGAAGCCTCATCCGCCAACGTGGACGCATTGGCGATCGATATCAGCCATCCGCGGTTCTGCAGCCAATCGCGCTTCTGCTGATCGCGATACCACTGTGCTTTATCGGTGCGATGCTGATCGCCGTCGTATTCCACAGCCACGCGAAACTCCGGCCATGCCAGATCGAGCGTCATCGCGATTCCGGATTTGAACGTGGCGTTCGGCACCACATAATTCGTCTGCGGTAGGGGAACGCCGTGTCGAAGAAGCTCCAGACGGATTTCCGATTCCTTGGGCGAAGCCACATTGGGCATCAACAGGGGAGCGGCGAGCGTGCACAGTCGCTTGCCTCGGAATGGCGATAGTTCGAGGGTCATGTCGATGAGCTTGTCGCGCAGAGTGGCGCCATTGCCTCGCAGGGTCGCAGGCTGCCTCTGTTCGACTGCGTTGATGATCGAATCGCCGAGGATGACCAGTTGGGTGAGATCGACGTGGTCGGCCATCTGCGCCCACGTGGAGAACAGGTCGACTGCGAAGACATACTTGTTGATGCGCAGGATTCGTTCGGTGTTCAGTAGCTTCCACACGTGTGGCTGTGTCTTTGTTTGCGCTTGTACTTGCGTTGAAGATGCATTTCGGCGAATTCTCTTATCGGGCGAGCTACTGACCGTGTGCAGTACGGTCATATCAAGATCGCATGTCGGCAACGGGACCTCTTGCAGTACCAGCGATGTCGTCAGCCCGAACAACAGTGGCTGACCTAGCTTCTTTGCCGTGGTGGTGCACAGATCGATCATGGATCGTTTGCTTTGCTTGAGACTATCGCCCATCGGGATGGTTGCGTTGGCATTGGCGTTTGCATTGGCGTTTGCATTGGCGTTCATGGTGATTCCCCGGTGTTCATGGTGTTTATGGTGTTCATGCCGGCACAGTAGCTGTTACGGTTTGATGCCGTACAGGGCGATCGGCCAATGTGGTCGAAGCTCCCCATCATCAGCATGTTGGGGATAACTCAACGCAATCCACGGCAAGCGCTCGTGCTTATACCTCGCCTACAGGACTTGGATTGGAATCATGTCGCCCCTCCAGGCTGCGTCTGCCCAGCTTGTCGCTGGGCACGTGCCTTTAGATGCGTCGAGACATCTGGGTCATATCTCTTTGTCATATTTCTT
>NZ_JFAL01000038.1:0-12448 GCF_006454495.1 Bifidobacterium sp. UTCIF-38
ACACACCAGCCCGAAAGGCTTAATCCAAGGGACCAACCCCCGTGCTGAGCAGCAAGAGATAAACTTACACCCGATGGCGTCATGATGCAAGCGAAAGGACGCAAAAACCTAGGGAAACGGCTCTATCAAGCGGTTTCCACGGCGTGTCGCAACAGCCTTAATCGCTGGTAGTTACAGGCTAACGCATGCCGATGAAGGGAAAAGACCATCCGCCCGAAATTCGGGACACCGAGTCATGAACGGATGGTGAATTGAAACGGCATCGAACCGGGGCAGACCGGATCAGGTGAGGGCAACGACCACGATGGACGCGACGCAGAGCAACGCGGCGACCACCACGGTGCCGATACACACCGGTGTCCGGTTGCGGTCGGAGATGAGCGAGCAGGCGGCGATGACGTCCAGCGCTAGACCGACGACGCCGAACACGGACACATCATCCCACAACGGCATCATCGCGAACACCGCGGCGATGACCGCAAGGACGATGCCCGCGATGGCGAATCCCCTGGTCATCTCGTTCGGACGTCGTTCTGGCTCGGAGGGCTCCATCTGCGGAACTTCCTGCATCGGCATGGGCTGCATGGGTTCCATGGGTAATGGCGCCCCCACAGGCACCGCAGGCTGCGGCTGATAGGCGGGCCCCACGGGGATGGGGCCCGCCGACCGCTGAGCCTGCGGTGGGATGTTCGGTGCTGCGGGTCCCGCAGTGGGCGGTTCCATCACAGCAATCCAAGCGCCGAGGTCGAGCTCGCCGCCACACCGGCTATGATCGCAATCACGAAGATCAAGATGTAGATCGCAACCATTACGATCACCGACACCAGCGCGCCCTTGCCGGCCCTATGCGCGTTCTTCGGCTGGGTGTCCTTCCAGACGAGCCACAGGATAAGGCCGACGACGGGAATGACGAAGCCAAGTACGGCCCATCCGAACGAACCGGTGTCTGCGGGGTTGGCTTGTGGTGGGTACGTGGCGTATCCGGGCTGCTGCTGGTACTGGGGCGCGTATTGCGGCGTCTGCGGCTGATTCGGATACGCCTGGGGTTGGGCGGCGTTCGGAGTGTACTCCGGCTGTTGTTGCTGCGGTTCCGGGTTGACGTTGGTCATCGGTATTCCCTTCTCACTTCGATGACGGAATCCTCCACTGGCGATTCCTCAGTCAGTCCTCACGACGCGTCTATGCGTCATGTGAACTCCCTATGCCCAATTGTACTTCCGGTTGCCATTCAGGCACAGGAGGACGCACGAAGGCAGTAAAAACAAATCCGTAATTCTTGAAAGCGAATGGTGGAAGACATGTGGCATCGAGTGCAAGGCGCAGGGAAGCATCCGAGATGAGTGTGTCCTGCATCGAAGAGGCGCCCGGATGAGAAGTGATGGATGTGAAGTGGGAGCGGCTACGGCAAAAGAAAAAACTACGTCAAAGGGCAAAACCGCGTTAAGGGTAATAAGAGCATCGAGAAGGAATCTTGAGCGGAAACGTTGCTGAAGCGTGAAAGCGAAAAGATCGAAGCGATCGGCGATTTGCGGCAGTTGCGAAATGTGGATAACTCCGATTTTCGCAAATCGCTATAACAACTATAACACTATAACAACTATAACAACTATAAGCGGACCCGAAAACCGTTGTGGCAGTAAGGCTGAGTGCGTGTCGCTCAATACGATAGTCCACTATTTTCAATACGATAGTCCACTATTTTCAATACGATAGTCCACTATTTTCAATACGATAGTCCACTATTTTCAATACGATAGTCCACTATGCCAAGTTGCGAAAGCTTGAGATTAATACGATAGTCCACTAAAAATCAATACGATAGTCCATCATTTTGGGAAGTTATCCACAGGTTTTGGGACAGTTTTGAGACACTTTGAATCTCATAATGTGGACAAAAAAGTGAGATTTTTGACTGTTTGTCCGGGCGTGTCGCGCGTGTGCGGTGGACTGTTTTTGCACTTTCAAAGCCAGTGTTGTTCCGTGGTTTTCAATACAAAAGTCCATCTTTTACTACGTTGTCATTAAAAATGACTACGTGCGATAATGGTGTCATGAGCATGACGATGAGGTCTGTCGGTTTTGGGTCCGGGGTACGTGCATGGGTTTCCCGAACGGTTGGATCGCTTGCGGCTGCGGCCATGGGCGTCGCATGCGTGGGCGCATACCGCCATCAACGAGCGGTTCACATGCGCCGCCCTGCGCGGCTGGTCGCCTTCGGAAACTGGAACTGCGGAGTCGGCCGTACGGCAGTGCGCATCGGATCCATCGATCGCGTGGATACTGGCGATGGGGGGTGTGCGTCGTCGACGCCTTGGTGGCGAGGTCGGCACAGAACCATTCCGGCCCGCGTTGGACATCCCGACTGGTCGGCACGAACTGGACACCGTTCCTGATCTACGGCGCCGGTGTATGGGTCGCCCACGGCCTGACGTCCGGTGTGTGGTTCGGAAGTGCGAATATATGGCTGATTCCCGCCATGGTTATCGCCGGTGCCATCGCCGTCTCGGCGAACACCATCGAGGGGATGTGCACGCTGCGGATCGATCGCGAGAACGGCGTCGTCACACCGGTCTCGCACATCGGCCTTGACGCCGCGGTACGCAGCGCCATCCTGTGGGTGGCTGCGATCGACATCGTGACGGCGATCCAGTTCGGCGATCTCGGTTTGAAGATCGCCGGGACGAGTCTTTCGATGATCGTCCTGTGGGTGCCCGTACTGGCCTGTTCCGCGGTCGTAGTCGCGGTTTGCATGATCGTCGCGATCCATTCGGATACGGTGCGCGTCGAGGCGTTGCTGTCCTGATGGAGGTCGGACGATAGTCCACCAAATTGCACTTTCCGGACGATCCGGCGGGCATGAAAACGACTCGGATGACATTGCGGCAGCGGTGTTCATGAACGTTGCCAATCTGTCGTCGCAACGAATGTGATGGACCTTTGCATTACCTCATATGTCGATGTCCGACGAGGATTTTTCGTTGTGCTTCCAACGTTTTTCATGTATATGTGACGAGCGTTCGTGCAGTGTGCCGGCCATTACAAAGGTCCACCACAATGACTGTCGTCGGTTTCCTCGGCAGCTGCGAGGAATGACATCGTGGCACTGTTTCCGTGCTTTTCTGAGCACAGTCAGGGGCGCCGATACCTCCGGATAGTGAAACGGATGGACTATCGTACAATCCCGTGTTTTCGTTGAAATTCCAACGAAAACACAGCGAAATCGCCGTCAATCATATCTTGTCGCGATCCTGAGACGCCTGAACGGCATGGATCCTGAACGCCTGCTGGCCAATACGATGGTCCACAATTTCGTCCGGAACGCCTGCCATGGGACCATACGCCGCAGGCGATTCTGTCCGGTCGCCGGGTAGGTTGAACCAGAACTGCAGAATCGGCTATTTTCCACCGTTTTCAGATGGACTATCGTATTGGTTCGGAGTCGGATTTGAAGCTGGATCCACCGCGTCCGGCACGTCCTGCCCCACGATCTCATCCACATACTCGCCGTCGATCAGGTGACGTGCGGCGATGGCGGTCGGACTCGGGTGCAGGGTCACGCCCTTCTCGTCGACGCTCACATGGACGGACGGGTATACATCGCGAACCTTGGCCAACGCTTTGCGGAACTTCGCGCGGAAGTTCTGCTTGCTGCTGATGCTGTCGCCGAACCGCTCGTACAACCAGTCCCAGGTGACGGGGAGGTCATGACGCAGATTGCGCATGCTGCCGGTCAGCCACACATAGGTGTCGTACGGCAGCACGCTGCGGCCGGACAGAAGCAGCGAGCTCGCCCGCGTATCAAACGGAGCCGATTCGCGCGCCAGACGCTCGTACACCTCCTTGGTGAGGACGAAGGCACTGCCGGAGAATGCGGCGTTGGTGTCGCTCTCCTTGAATCGGACGGCCTCGACGATCGGCAGGCTGATCATGTCGTGCATTTTGCCGCCGGAGAAGCCTGTGGTCTTGCGGATCGTGATGTGGCTGGACAGCAGCAGACGCAGCTGCTCTTGGATCTTGTCGGCGGTTTTGCCACCGCGCTGCAGGCCGAGCTCGTTGCACATCTGCCAGATCGATGGGATGGTGATGGTGCGTGTCTGCGGGTCGACGTATTCGGTCTTCATCTTGCCGGCTGTGCGAATCTGCTTGGCGATCCACGCCATGATCAGTCGTGGATACTTGCCATAAGGAAACTTGCGCTTGCGTTCCTCGGGATCGATGCCGGCCTCGAGCACGTATTCGAGTGTGCCGTTGGTCTTGCTGACGAAATCGGTGTCCGTCGATGGCTGGGTGGGCGGAAACAGCGTCGAAGTGAGGATCGAGTGACCATACCAGATCTCCTTGCTGTCCGGCTCGCGCCGTTCGATGTCCGCAAGGGTCTGGGGCCGTATCAGTGAACGGCCTGGACCTGCGCTCTCCTCGATCGTCTTTCGCTTGTTCGCCATGCCCATAATCGTACAGTCCAGCGGAAGCGCCAACACGCAATATTTAATTAAATATATAAATAATTAATTATTTAATTAAATAATTAACACAAGGCAGGATGGTGCAGCATCACCCTCAAAAACGGCTTCATAACGCCGTTCCCATCACGCAAGAGAACCGTGCGATGGTTGTCGCACGGTTCTCACTGCCGGTCGTTGATCGGGAAAAGTTCCGAACGTCCGTCAGACAGTGGCTACTTGACGACCTTGAAGCCACCCGTCCACGGAGTCTGCTCGGTCACGCCGAGGATGATCTGCAGGGCACCGTAACCCTCGAGGTACTGGGCGCGCTTGAGCGCTCCGGCGTCGACGGTCTTCAGGCCACCTGCCTCGACGAACGCCTTGACGGCGTTCTTGGCGTTCTCGTCGTCGCCTGCCAGCTGCACGACGGTCGGGGCGCCGTCGTTGACACCGGTGGCCAGCGTCGCGGCGAACGTGGTGTTGAACGCCTTGACGATCTTGGACTGCGGCAGCTTGCCGGCGAGGTACTCGGCGGCGGAGGAGACGCCCTCCGGCAGGGCAAGATCGAAGGTGGTGAAGTCGATCGGGTTGGACACGTCCACCACGGTCTTGCCAGCCAGCTGGTCGGCGTAGGCGGAGACGACCTCGTCGTAGGCGGGGAACGGCAGGGCGAGGACGACGACATCGCCAGCGATCGCGGCGTCGCCGAACTTGCCGGCGGTTACGCCGTCGGCTGCCGCGGCCGCCTTGTCGGGATTGCGGTCGATGACCTGGACGGCAGCCCCTGACTTGACGGCGATGCCGGCGACAGCGGATCCGATGTTGCCTGCGCCGAAGATGGTGATGTTGCTCATGATTGCCTCCCTGTGGATGTTCCAGCGCCGTGTGGCGTTCGTTTCGTGGCGTCGGCTCGGGGATCGTCCCGTCGCTTCCGCGTTGATCATCACTATATGACTCCTTACGAGATATTTCAAGCTGAGATATATCAACTAAATATATATCGCGGCGAAAAACCGTTGGAAAGTCGGCGTTTGCTGGCGATTCCCTTCACTGTCGCCATCGGCGTGTTGGTCTGAGATATATCACTCTGAGGTATCATGTGTGGCATGAATATCGTGGAGATCATGACTTTGGGATTCCTGTCGGAGGAGCCACTGTGCGGCTACCGACTACGCAAGAAGATGGAGCAGCTGCAGGGGTACGCGCGCGCGTTCAGCGACGGCACGCTGCACTCCGTGACCGGCAAGTTCGTCAAGGCGGGCTATCTGGGCGAAAGCTTCAAGGTGGTCAACGGCCGTCGCCTGCGCGAGTTCCATCTGGAGCAGGCCGGTCGTGACAAGCTGATCGACGAGCTCAGCAATGCGGACGGCTACATGCTCACCGACATCACCAAGTGGTCGGTCGTCATGTCATTCCTGTCCGTCATACCGGACGAGGAGAAGCGGCGCGAGGTGCTGCGACGCAGACTCGCGGTGCTCGACGGGGATGCATGTCGCATGTACAGCGATGGCGAGGGGCCGATCGACAACGACAAGCTCACCGACAAATACCGCATCGCGATCACCGCCATCCATGACGCGGAGATCGAGGCGGAGCACAAGTGGCTGGAGAAGGAACTCGGCGAGTGACTCGACGTTCCGGTGTCGGCTGCGCCGGTCGTGTCGACCGTCCATCGCGTGGTGGACGTCCTGGTCCCGAGGACATCGAGCGGCTGTACGAGACCATGGAACGCGAGATCGGGCCCACGAACTGGTGGCCGGCCGAGACGCTGTTCGAGATCATGGTCGGAGCGGTCCTCACACAGAACACCGCATGGGGCAATGTCGACCGTTCGCTCGCGGCGCTGAAGGCGGCCGATGCGCTCGAACCGCATGCCATCGTCGCGATGAAACCCGAGGAACTGCAGGAACTCATACGCCCATCCGGGTTCTACCGGAACAAGGCGCGCACGCTGCAGTCGCTGAGCCAGTGGTACATCGAACGCTGCGATACCGATCCGTCCGGCGCCGCGAACATGACGGATGACGAACTGCGCTCCGAACTGCTGTCGCTGTTCGGCATCGGCGGCGAGACAGCCGACGACCTGGTGCTGTATGTGTTCTCTCGTCGCGCGTTCGTCGCGGACACCTACGCGCGACGGCTGTTCTCGTTCCTCGGGTTCGACGTGCCGGACGGATACCCGGCGTTCCACCGGTCGTACGCGTCGGCGGTGCTTGCCACCGGTCTCGACGTCGATCAGCTCAAGGAACTCCACGGACTCATCGACGAGTTCGGCAAGGCCTACCGCAGCGACGACGACAAGGCCAGTTCGTTCCTTGCCGACTGGCCGAGATGACGGTTCTCCCTTTTGGGACAAGGTTTCGCCTGATTGCCGTCCGCTTCTCCTTCATCTCGACCTTGTTCTTCCGTTCTCATGAACTGAGGTAAGGTCGAAAACGTTGATTTCAAGCCGATTCCGCGAGAGTCGCACCGTGGAGACGCTCTGATGGAGATTTTGCCGATCCGTGATCGAGTGCGACTTCCCCTTTGGGACAAGGTTCCGACCTGTTACAAAGTAAGATGTGCTACGAATCGTTGGGAAACAAGGCGTTCATCGTGCTCGAAAGGCGCGAATGACAATGCTGCAGCTCTAGTCCTTGTCCCCTTTTGCAATCAAGGGCAAGATTCTCCCCTTTGGGACAAGGTTCGCATGATGCGACCAGTGAAAGGCCTTGCCAACGCTATTAAAGGGCGCATGACAGGATTTCGTCCGCCTTGCCTCCGGCAGTCCTTTCAATTGGGACGCAATCGCCCATTAAGGCTGTGGACAATGAGGTTTGTAGACGTTGATGCACCTAAGGCCCCACAGGTTTTGCTGAAGAGTGGTGCAGTTCAGTTGCCGTGCTGGAGTTTGTAAGGGGTAGGGGTTGATACAGGCTATTACTGGTATTACAGGCGGCGCCATCGCAGCCTTACTGGCAGTAGGGCTTTCGTGGGGTTGGCGCACCTAAAGCCCCACGAAAACGCACCTAAAGCCCCATCGTCCGCACCTAAAGCCCCACGCAAGCACCTAAAAGACACGGCATAAATCGCAAAACGCACCTAAAAGACACGGTCGAGCCAGAGCTTTGTGTCATTTAGGTGCGCATGCTATAGTCGCACCTAAATGACACGGGAGAAAACGGCGTCATTCCAACGAAAATCCCCTCAAAGGCGGCAACCTCTGAGGGGTGATCGCGAACCCCGAAATGGTCAAGCTTCAGGAGGCTCACATGACTCATTCTATAAGTAAAGATGTTGCTGTCGCTGAAGAGCGTCGACGTTACGGCTTAGTAAGCAAGATTTCCAGTATGGTTTCCATGCCATATCGCAGCAGGCATTTGACCCGCATTGTCAGACGTAACGGCACTCTCACCGTGAGTATCCAGTCCAGCACTGATGAAGTTGCAAGTGGCATCTATCCAAGAAAGTTTGAGATCTTCCTGCTCCAGATGATTACGACAGGTGATCCGAGTTGGAGTAAAGACACTCTTACGTTGCATCTCGGTGGTAGCTTCAGACAGTTTATGAGATCGATAGGTAGCACCATCGGTGGGCGTCAGGCAAAGAACCTGAGAACACAGATGGAGCGGCTATGGAAATCGACGATTAGTATCTCCGATGAAGGTGACCCGGAGTATACGAGAGGTGTCCAGTTTGTAGTGGCTCGAACAATGAGCGCATATTGGGGGTTGCGTGATGATGCCGAGACTTTAGATCAGTCTTGGGTACAGTTCTCACCCGAATACATTGCGA
Organism: Bifidobacterium sp. UTCIF-38; assembly: GCF_006454495.1. Classification (NCBI taxonomy): domain Bacteria; kingdom Bacillati; phylum Actinomycetota; class Actinomycetes; order Bifidobacteriales; family Bifidobacteriaceae; genus Bifidobacterium; species Bifidobacterium sp. UTCIF-38. Next base: position 8,217 of record NZ_JFAL01000038.1, read on the forward strand.
TGATAACTCGTAAGGTTGTTCCGGTTGATCTTGACATTGTGGCGAAGATTAATAGCCCTTTGGCTCTAGACATCTATTGGTGGGCAGCGCGACGGCTCTATGTGGGCGGTGGTCCTGCTGTAGTCACTTGGGATCAGTTGCGTGATCAGTTTGGCAGTGATGCCGAGCTCATGAAGCGGTTTAGACAGACATTTCGTGCCGGAATTTCCGAGGTACAGAAATACTGGACAGATCTTACTGTCCGATACGGCGATGGGAAAGTCATTCTTTCTGCCTCTTCGCACGTGGTTCCGACAAAAGAGGAGCGACGTGAAGAACGCCGGATGTGTCAAGAAGCGAAAGCAATCGCTGCTGAAGCGAAACGGAAAGTGGAAATTGAGAGAAAACGCAAGGCGTTATTTGATGCCATTGCGGAAGAGAACGTTAAACGAGCTATGGAAGAGTCCAAGAGACAACCTCGGGTGAGAACCACGGTCAGTCATTTTGTGGGATCGCCTAACTATGATCCTCATGCGGTAGCGGCAGAGAATCGTCGACTGTTGGACACTGACCGCCAGAAGACGCCGAAAAACGGAGACGCTGCTGGTCTAGAAGTCGGTAATGACGAGGAATGATGCCATGTTTCCCTGCAAGTTGCAGGATACGAGTAAGACTCCCTAACGCTCGTCTGACAGCTGTTTGGCGGTATCATTGAACGTACGAGCGATGCGTGACGGATATCGAAATCCGTTGCTGCATCGAGGACACCGTTGTCGAACAAAAGGAATTCGTATGTACGTCGTTCTGGAATCCTTCGCATACGACTAGGCCAGAGGACCACACATCCTCCGTTCTTCACGTCGCGACCTGACCTAGGTCGCGCGATACGTCGTCATGCCAAATTCCCGAACGCTGCCTCCATGAACGATCCGGCACGACCGACCATATCCGGTCGACGCGGATCGGCTTACGGCGGCTTGACCATGAAACGAGTTTCATCATGAACACCGGTACACGCTCCTCTGTCCATCCCGGTTCCTCCTTATGGAGGATCGCCGCCTACCGCAATTGGTTCCTGTCCGACACATCAGACGTATTCGCAGTCAGTCTGCGCACATTCGTCGTCCCGCTGATCGGACTGGCGCTGTCGCACTCCACATTCATCGCAGGATTGCTCGTCACTCTCGAATCGGTCATAGGTCTGGTGCTGATGTCCGTCGGTGGCGCGATCGCCGATCGTCATGATCGTCGGAGGCTGATGGTTCTGCTTGGTCTCATCGGTTTGCTGCTGTCCCTGACGGCGACTGGTCTGCTTGCCGCGGGGATGATGAATACGGTCACGTTCGCGCTGATCGTCATCATTTTCGCCGTCATGAATGGGATGCTGGGGCCGTCCAACGACGCCATGCTCAAGTCGATCGTGCCGGTGGAACGCTTCGCCAAGGCTCAGGCGATACGTGAGGCGCGTGAATCCTGTTTCGAGCTGTCCGGCGGCGCTGTAGGAGGCCTGCTCTACCACCTTTCCGTCTGGTTTCCGTTCCTTGTTTCCGCGGCGCTCTATCTGGTCGCGGCCGTCACGGCGATGGCGCTGCCGAAACCGAGCGCGAAGGCGCAGGATGACGTGTCTGATGAGTCCTCTTCGCATGCGAAGGCTGGCCAGGATGAGGGGTTCCTCGCCCAGTTCGTCGAAGGATGGAGATGGACGCTGACCAGACGCACGATCCTCGCGGCCATCGTCCAAGGCACAGTGATCAACATCGCCTGCTACGGCAGCATCGTCGGTGTGCAGATCATGCTCGCGGCACGCGGGACGGATCCGGTACTCATTGGTCTGGTAAGCACGGCCACAGGCGTCGCGGCGCTGATCGGTTCTCTTGCAGCGGGCTGGCTGGTCGATCACATCCCAACCGGCAAGCTCATCATTCTCACCTTCGCTGTGTTCTCCGTCGCCATGATCCCACTTCTTTTCGCTGATTCGTATGGCGCGATAGTCGCGTGCATGGTTGTTGCATCGCTGTTGTTCCCATCCATGAATGCCGGAGAACTCGGTTTCATTTACGGGCGCACTCCGGATCATATGCAGGGTAGGGTGTCCACCGTGTTCGAAACCACGGTCGGCGTGCCTGGCGCCATGACTCCGGCGCTGGTCGGATGGATGCTGCAGACGCATTGGCTGGGATTCCGCGCCGTCATGGTACTTGTGGTCACATGCGCCTTCATCGGCCTAGTCCTGGCCTGCTTCACTTCGACGAGGAACATCCCGCTGCCAGCGCAGTGGGAACAGGTCGAGTTGTAGGTGGGCTGTGCCCTCTCCGAGACATGGATGGCCACATTACAGTGGACGCGATTGGAATTGCGTCCACTTTTCTTCCCAATTGTCCACTTTAATCAGATGGCGATTGTGTTCGCGCCTGCTGACAGTAGGGCTTTCGTGGGTTTGATGCGCCAACGAGTCTCTTGATTCAGGGGGGGCGGATTTAAAATGGAATCATCATAAGGACAGCGCGATGGAGCGCGGTCGAGGCAGAGCGAAGTGGGTGAGGATCATGGGAGGCAATGGGGCGTCACATGGCGGTGCGCGCGGCGGCGGTATTCGCGGGGGCTGGCGGAACGGACGTCGCCCGTGGGTGGTCGCTGGAGTGGTGCTGCTGGTTGTTGTCATATGCGTGACGGTGGTATGGGCATGGCGCCGCATCAATGCCGACGCCGTACTCGGTGCCTACAAGCTGCCTGCGCAGAGTGCCCGGCGATACACGTTCGAGGACATGATCGACATGGTCGCAGACTGCAACGATCCGGATGATTCCTCCGAGTCAAAGGCCGCGTTCCAGATAGCGTCCGAGAACTCAGCGGGCGCTGCGAGCGAGAACGAGCATCCGCCGAAGGACATCTACCTCGTCGTCCCCGCCGACGGCGGCAAGGATCCGATGCGCTTCGAAGGATTCCGATGCATGGCCGAGACGCTCGGCATGCCGGACGAGACGCAACGTGACCTCATCGCGCAGTCGAAACCCTTCACCGAGGAAGCCGGGGCGATGCCGATGGACTGGAACGACCTGGGATTCCAGGGCTGGCACCCCAACGACGGTACATTCCACCTGCGTATCACCTGGTACGATCCCGCCGCCTTGGAGGAATGACCGTCGTGCGCGACAGATATGGCTAGAGAGTTGGCGGTATCTCTAAGGCCGTATCGCATGTCTTTTGGATAGGTTTGTGGTAAATAATTAATTATTTAAATATATAATTAATTAAATACCACAAACCGGAAATGGAAAGACGGTCGGGTGTTAGCCGGATGGGTGATCCGGGACTACAGCATGGTGCCGTTGGCGATGGCCTGAAGCGCCGCGAGGTGCGCTTCGAGCGCCTGGCGGCCCTGCGGGGTGAGGGCCGCCCAGGTGACCCGATGCCGGTTGGTGTCTCCGGGGAGCTTGTAGACGTCGATGTAGTTGCTCTCGGCCAGTGCGTTGAGATGGCGCGAGCACATGGAGTCGCTCAATCCGAGGGCGTCGCGGATGTCGGCGAAGCACATCTCCTTGACCGGGGAGAGCATGCCGCAGATCCGCAGGCGCGTGGGCTCGTGGATGACGGGGTCGAATCGTGGGGTGACAGTGTCTTTCTTCGTGATCATCACCTGCCGCGTTTGAGGGTATGGACGAAATACCGATCATATCCGTAGTCCCAGAGTCCGCAGATGACGCCCATCGCGACGGCGACGAGCATCGGTCCCTCAGGAAGTACGGACTGGGATGGCAGGAGCCATATGGTCGCCGCGAACGCGAGGACCATCACGACGGCCTGAGCGATCACCGATATTTTCAGAGGCTTCTGTTGTTTTCGTGGGTTAGTTGGTGGGTTGGGGTAGTCGGATGTCGAGGCCGCCGCATCGGAGCATGACCAGACTGATGAGGTTGTCGACGTGGTGGAAGCCGTAGGCCATGCGGATGGTGACCTTGATCCTGTTGTTGAACGCCTCGAGCCTCGCGTTGGAGTAGCCGAGTTCGATCGTGCGCAGGATGTCGGGGCGGCGTCTGCGGATCTTTTTGGAGAGTTCGACGATCTCGGGGATGCGGCTGTGGGACGCCCAGAACACCCAGTGGTTCAACTCGCCCTTGGCCTGTCCGATGGGGTGTTTGAGCAGGGTGCGCAGGAGTTCCTTGAGCTGCCAGGCGCGGTAGAGCTGTCCCTTGGGGTCCGTGTTCCCCAATGCGGTGAGGGATTCGTCCTGCCGGTCGGTCAATTGGTCGGGG
>NZ_JFAL01000039.1:0-9464 GCF_006454495.1 Bifidobacterium sp. UTCIF-38
ACCACACTCGGCACACGAAGAGAAGAAATGGCTCGCGATCACTCTCAAGTGGTCACGAGCCATTCGCGTGTCAGGATCGAATGCCGTCCCCGATACGTCGATCCCGCCAATAGAATTTGCGATCATGGTCATTGATCGCACGTACGACCCGGCATGGCGATCCGAAGGCCACCGAATCGGTGGGAATGTCCTTCGTGACCAGACTGCATGCGCCGATGACAGAATTGTCGCCTATGGTGACGCCTGGAAGCACGGTCACATTGGCTCCGATCCACACATTGCTACCGATGTGGATTGGCTCAGAGAACTGGGCAGGTTCGACCCTGCGGCGCAGATCCGGGTCAATCGGGTGGCCGGTCGTCACAAGAGTGACGTTCGGCCCGAGCATCGTATAGTCGCCGATGAAGATTTCGCCGTCGTCGACGAGCGTGAGGTTGAAGTTCGCGTACACATGGTCGCCCAGATGCGTCGAGCATCCCCAATTCGCATGCAGTGGAGGTTCGATCCATACGCCTTCGCCCATCGAACCGAAATAGGATTTCAGTAGCTTCTTGCGCTTGGGATCGTCGGCATGCAGGGCGTTGATATCGTACAGCAGGTCACGTTGCTCACGTTGGGCGACGCCCATCGTCCTCTCGTCCCAGAAGTACACTCCCGGGGAATGCATGATGTCGAATACCTGCTGTGGCACGGTCATGGTCGCTCCTGTCGTCGGTTCCGGCTTCCATGCCGGAGACTGCACTCATGATATCCGTCATTCGATCCGTCGTCTTGCCATCATGCGGAAGACGATGTACCCGGCAGCCAACACGACGGCGAATCCGAGGAACGATGCGACGGAGAACACCATGACGAACCATCCGAACTGGTCAAGCGGCGTCCAGGAGAGATACCAGTCGCCTGTGATCGCCGTGCACGCCTCGCCTGCGGAGCATGTGCCCCGATACAGAAGTATCAGGGTCGCGAGCAGCGGAATCGGCGTAAGGGAGCATATCAGCGGGAACAGCGCAGCACGCCATGGTCGTCTGCAGGTTTCTGCCCGTGATGCATACACGCCGTTAGCGACCAACAGCACCGGCGGGATGAAGAAGTTGATCATCAACGCAGCGGCCATAGTGTATCTGCCGTCAAAGAGGATGCTCGCTAATACAGATGCCAGAAACAGAGCGTACGTAAGACCGACCAAGATCACGCATGCGGTCGACCGGACGTCTCGGATGCCTGTACGAGTGTTCACGATCCACCTCCATCTGGTCTGGTCTTGGGCCCTTGCCCCATTGTGACGGAATGTTCTGATAAGTCACGGCAGGAATGTGGTGCAGCGCGGCGAGTGGAACATCCCATATGCGCCATAGCCGGAAAGTCGTATGCACACGAACGGCACATCGTTTCCAAGAAACTCTCAGGAATCACGCATGGGGCGTTGAATACGATGCGGTTATATGGAATCACAGCCACACAGGCGGTGATAATTGAACCTTTCTTCTTCTCTTCTTCCTCTCTCCGAGATGAGCCCGGCCCAATCCGCCGGGCTCATCTCGTTTCGCATACCTTTGACGGCCCCACGACCGGTTCCCGGGATTCCGGAACCGCATTCCCATGCGATTCGCAGCCCACACGGACGATCCGTTGAAGTTCGCGATGTTGTATATGAATCAACGACCACAAACGATAACGAAAAGGCGGTGATGACCAGAGCGCGAACCCAAATCCCTTCTTCTTCCTCTCTCCTTGAAGCCCGGCCTGATCAGCTGGGCTTTCTCGTCGTTGCGGTCAGCCCATCCAGAACGTCTCATCCCTATTCCCCATGATGTTCACCGTGGGTGAAACACCGGAATGATTCATCACCGTGGGAATTGAGGGAAGTGAAAGGCGAAGGTGAGAGCCTCGGGAGAGGTTCCGGAACCGGCCACGATATCCATCGTGCGAACGCCGCCACGGCAGGCGGCGCGAGGTGCGACGGTAGCCAAGCCGCGTTCCCTCCTAGTCAAGGAGTACCGATTATGGCAATGTTTCCGGCTTTGATGAATGACACGATGTTCTCTGATCTGTTCGATGACCCGTTCTTCGAGGGGTGGCGCAACACGGACAGCGGCATGAGCGCCGTCATGCCCGCCAACATGATGTCCACCGACGTGCGCGAGACCGACAAGGGCTACGACGTCGACATTGACATGCCCGGCATGAAGAAGGAAGACATCAACCTCGAGCTCAACAACGGATACCTGACCGTGTCCGCCACCCGCAGCGGCGAGCATGAGGACAAGAGCGATGACGCCCAGTCCGAGAACGGTAAGTGGCTGCGTCGCGAACGCTACGCGGGTTCCTGCTCTCGCAGCTTCTACGTCGGCGATCAGGTCAAGGAATCCGACATCCATGCCTCGTACAACAACGGCACGCTGTGCGTTCAGGTTCCGAAGATGCAGGCCGCCCCGCAGGTCGAGTCCAAGCACCAGATCGCCATCGAGGGCTGACGCCTCGACGCGACATCGGCTCGCGCAGACCGCACAGGCACGCCGCCCGTCTATACGTCCCGACCGGATTGAGTCGACGGACGACGGGAAACAAAGCCTAGCCTGAAAGGCGCCCTCACGACTTCCCGACAAGTCGTGAGGGCGCCTTTCGTTTTGCATTGTTTCAATGCGACTGCACGATTAACGACTACTTGAGCAGCCTCAGCTCGCCGAGCTTGTTCCTGATGTCGGTCGACGACGGTTCGACCTGGAACGCGCCGTCGGGGTAGAGGACGACAGGGATGTGCATCTGCCCGCTGATCGCCACCGCCTTGTCCGCGGCACCCTCCTCGCTCTCCAGATCATGCCAGACGTATTCGGCGCCGAACTCCTGCAGCGCTGCTTTCGCGCGCTTGCAGTCGCCGCACCAATCCGCTCCATACACTTCGATGGCCATGCCCGAGCTCCTTTTCTTGACGATTACATAAGCCAGTCGTCCCCGTCAGATGCGCGGGAACACGATCAACACGCTACATATAAGAAACGGCCCCGACTCTGGTAAAGTCGAGGCCAAAGAAATTCATACACAGAAATTCATACACAGCGAGTGTACCACGTACTGGTAATACGTGCTCGTGACCGTGGAGTGTTGGGCCAGTCCGCCACGAAAATCCGCCCCCTCGGGTCCACCGTCGCGTCGTCCAATAAACACGCGCCGAGCTCGGCGGTGTCGCTCGTTGTAGAGCATCCTCAACAGACCTCGCGGACAGCAGATGGCATAAACGGGCTGGCCGACATCTCACACAAGACGCTCCGCGGGGATTCGCCGCCGTCGTGGGAAAAAGACAAAAAACTGGTAATGGCACCCACCAAAGTGAAGCGAGGCGACCGATCGACCGACCGACGTCACAGTCCATTGAGTGATCATTCACTTCGCGAGCTCTTGCCTTCCTCGCAAGGGCTCGTTCGCTCCGCTCCCTCCTCTCCCTCCCTCAATCACAGACACGAACCCGCCGCCAGCGTGGTGCAGCTGGTCTGCAGCTTACGATTCGTTGTTGTAGTTGCACGTTGATTGATGGTCGTTGGTTGGTTAGTCATTCATTAATTGGTTGCTGTACTTCTTACACGCGTACCTGCTTCCGCATGCCAGATCCAGTTCCTTCCAGCTCATTCGGCCATGGCACTTTTACGCACTTTCGCGGTGCGCCGCTCCTCCAGCAGCCGGTAGATGGTGGATCGGCTGACGTGCATCAGCTCCGCGATCTGTCTGACGGTCAGCGTCTTCGAGTCGTACAGGCGATGAATCTCGTCGATCCGCCTCTCGTCGAGCTTCGCCGGACGGCCGCCGGTGCGGCCGCGCGCACGGGCAGCCTCTAGTCCGGCCTGCGTCCTCTCGCGGATCAGATCACGCTCGAACTGCGACAGCGCGGCGAAGATGTTGAACGTGAGCATGCCGCCGGGCGTGGTCGTGTCGATCGCCTCGGTCAGGCTTACGAATCCGACGCCCAGCTTCTGGAACCGGTTCATCATCTCGACGAGGTTCTGCACGCTACGACCCAGACGGTCCAGCCGCCAGACGACGACCACGTCCCCTTCGCGCAGCAGCTCGATCATGTGGTCGAGTTCCGGGCGATGAGCCTTCACACCCGATGCGGTGTCAATGAAGATCCGATCACACCCGGCCTGCTCGAGCGCGTCGATCTGCAGATCCGCGTTCTGGCCCGCAGTGCTCACCCTGGCATATCCGAATCGCTTTTCCATGCCACCGAACGTACCATAACCCGACAAGTTCGATGAGTTTTGGGACATTGATTTTGGAACGGGTTTTGAGAATCCTTCACACGGCGTTTCGGCGACATCGCGATGCGGCTCCGAAATCGTATCGAAAACGACCGTTTTCGGGAATCGTAGAGGGGAATCGTCGACCTTCCGCATGACCGCCGGCACGGCATCGTCGCGAACCAGAAACCAAACTGGGAACGTAGATTCTCAAGAAACTTTCAGACTGCACCCATGATGCGTTGAACATCATGCGGTTATATATGAATCACGGCCACAACAGACCGCGATAACTGAATCCCTTCTTTCTTCTCTCTCCTTTCTTTTCCTTGAAAGCCCGGCCCACCGGCCGGGCTTTTCGTTTCCCCGTGCATCAGGACATCAGGCAACCGGCTCACGGGCAACCGGCCACGGGCGACCGGCGAATCAGAGTCCGCGATGCTTCAGGTCCGCGACCATCCCCACGTAGAACTCGCGCACGTCGAATCCGGGGATGTTCTCGCGGTCCAGGTCGATCATGTCCGCGTGGGAGATGCCGCGGTTTCCGGTCGGCTCGACCCAGACGAAGTCGTCGCCCCACGGGAACGACGGTCGGGAGACGAGTCCGTCGTTGGGCCCGTCGAACCATTTGACCAGCGGATAGGTGAAGTTCAGCGGGAACTTGCCTGTGGTGGCATGCAGCAGGCGTGATCCTACGCTGCGGCAGACGATGCCCGGGAACGACCCCAGCCCGATCTCGCGGTTGATGCGCGCGCATCCGGACTGCGTGAGATCCCGCACCGCGGCCATGAAGTCCGGGTTCGGGTCGCCGAGCCTGGCGGCGGCCGCGTTGTACGTGGCCTCGACACGGCGCCTCGCGCCGTCCGGGACCTTGGAGAGCAGGTAGTCGGCGAATCCGCAGCCGCGATGAGGGGTGTTGATGGTGGTCAGCGACGCGACGAGCCTGCCGACCCCCTCGCGCGCGATCGCCCAACGCATGTCCAGCCCGCCCTTGGAGTGGGCGATGACGTTCACCTTCCCACACCCGGTTTCGTCGACGATCCGGCGGATACGCGCGGCGAGCTCCCGACCGGCGTCCTCGACCGACGCCGCCGACTGATGGCCTCCGTAATATACGGTCGCACCATTGCGTTCCAGTTCGCCGGGGATGCGTCCCCAGTAGTTGAACACCTTCGAGTCGCGGAAGAAGACACCGTGCACCAGCAGGATCGGATATCGAGTGGCGCACACACGATAGGCCGCGCGGGAGGCGTCGAGCCGTTCCTTGTCGTCCTCGAACCGGACCTCCTCACGGCATGTGCGGATGATCAGCCGCAGCGCAACGAGGTTTGCGATGGGTATCCACCCGCAGATGACGCCGATGACGCGGATCTTCAGCCCCAGCTGGACGCTGGTCAGATAGACGGCGATGATGCCGATCCAGAAGACGATCGATTCCACGACGATCACGGACAGCACGATGGCGGCCCATGCCGGCCAGTCGTGCGGGATCATCGCGAACGCCGCAGCGACCAGCCCGACGGTCGCGATCAGCGTCGTCCACCAGAAGACCAGCAGCAGCCAGACTCCGATGTTCAGCGCCCGCAGTCTGCCGTGCATCCGAAATGAGGGGGAAGGGGGTTGCGCGTTCATGACCGTCCTCCAATCATCCGACCGTTCCCGATTTCCAAGTGTAGGAGCGCTGGCGTTGTCCGGTTGATTGATATGCGGCCAAATCCGCGCCCTCCGCCTGTCGCCCGCACGACGGCACGATGTCCCAGTGTGGTAATTATTTAATTAAATATTTATTTATTTAATTAAATAATTACCACACACCGTACCGTTACCGGAATCAAAGGAAACGTCCACCTGAAGCCGATCGGCCGCGCAGGCTCGCACGCCATACTCGTCAGCACTCATAAGTCATCGCCTCCGCCTTGAACAGGCCATAGCATCTTCGTATGCGTCGCCTCTTGTGGCGACCGAAGCCCCGTGCTTACATGGTCCTCAACGACGGAGGGGGCCGCCGTTGCGCCGCCATCGCGTACGGCGGTAGGGGAATGACTCACGTAAAGGAGGTTCATGATGGTGTTCACGACATTGGATTTCGCCGAGGCGTATCTGCTGAAGACCGAGGTGAGGACCTCTGCGTCCATGCCCGATGCGTATCACGGCGACGACGGATGGAAGTCGTCGGACGGGCCGATCGCCTCATACCAGCATCACGACGAGCTACGGTAGCTCGGTACCGCGGCAGCGCGACGACGAAACGCCTTCCGCACACTTCTGTTCCTGCAAAAAGGCCGGCACGGATCCCTGATCCGCTGCCGGCCTACATAATTAATTAAATAAATATTTAATTAATTATCGAAATACCACGATTCCACCGAGCCTCACCGCTCGCCGATGTACTTGGAGAGCGCGTTCTCGATGACCTCCTGCATCTTCATGCCATGCTCGATCGCGTACACCTTGGCGGCGGCGCGGGTCTTGGCGTGCAGACGGATGGAGGTCATGACCAACGGGTTCTCATCGTCGGTTGGGGCGTCGTCCTTGCGGAACACGTCCTGGATCTCCTTGATCTCTCGATCTTCGGACGCCGGCTTGTACGCCTTCATGTTGCCTTTCACTGATTGACCTCCTTGGTGAGCTCGGTGAGCACGTCACCGTATTCGTACAGTTTGGTGGGATTCCAGCCCAGGGACTTCTTGATCTCCTGACGCTTGTGCACCACGGCTTCGAACCGAGGGGTGTCGTTACTCTCGAGCGCCGTCATCGTGTCCTTGAATGCGGTGGTGCCGATCTCGGCGCGCACGAGCAGTGCCGCCGCCGGCACCTTGCCGTCGACCGCCTGCAGCGTCGCCCATGCCTGCTGCAGATCGATCGGGGAGTCCGACGTCGGGACGATGACGAAGTCGGCCACCTCGATCGCCTTCTCGAGCACACGGCCGGACGGCGGCGCGTCGACGAAGCACCATTCGCCGGCCTCAGGCCTGAGTCGGCCGAGCGTCGACAGGTTCGCCGGCGCGACGTCGAAGGGCAGTGGGTCGTGGTTGTCGTCGGCGAGGTCGGCCCACAGGCTTGCGGACGATTGCGGATCGGCGTCGAGCACTCTGGCGTCAAGCCCTCGCATGGTAGCCGCCGCGGCGAGGTAGATGGCCGTGGTGGTCTTGGCGACTCCGCCCTTGGCATTCGCGATGGTGATCTTCACGGACGCCCCTTTCAATAATTAATTAATTATTTAATTAATTATCAGAATAACACAGCGCGGCCGATCAAACGGCGGACGGAACCACGGACGAGAACACTTGACTTGCATGCAAGTAAAATGTTTGATGGTCCTGTCAACACATCCACCGACAGTCGCAACGAAAGGGCGAGCGTCACGCAAGCCGCGACAGGAACAGAGCAGGCCATGACCACCGCAACCCAGATCCCACTGCCGCCGCTCCAGTCCTTGGAGCCGAACCCGAAGCAGGCCACCCACGATCGCGGCGACTTGTCCGACCGCCTGATGGCACCGAGATAGTGGTATCCGGTCGAAGGCGCAATCAACGGTGCCATATATCTGATGACGGGCATCCTCTTCACGCAGGAATCCATTCAAGGCCCTGAGTTCAGCGCATATCTGCACCGAATAATATGAGTCTTCGCCAGTTTGTGTGGTGGGGTGTTGGGCCTCGGCGTCTTCGCCGGGGCTTTTTCGTGTGTGGGATATGAGAGGGGCGTTCTCCTGTATGGTTTGTTTCCGCCAAGAAATGTAGAACCGGAACAAGGGAACGCCTGTGCCAACCATATCAGCCGGCGCGCTCAAGCGCATGCTGCACCTGCCCGCCAACGTCGTGGTCTCCACGCCCCGCGTCGAGGACGACCCGCGTGGCGGGAGCGTCGTCATCGTGCCGGTGCGCCCGCACGCGGGCGATATGGACCGGTGCGCCAGATGCGGCGGGCATGGCCGGCCGTACGACCGGCTGGGCGTGCGGCGCTGGCGCCACCTCGACCTCGGGTGCGCGCGCCTGCTGTTGGAGTACGCGCCCCGGCGCGTCACGTGCCGCGAGCACGGGGTGACGGTCGCGATGGCGCCGTGGGCGCGCAGGAAAAGCGCGTACACGCGCGACTTCGAGCAGCAGATCGCCTGGCTGAGCGTGCACGCGCCCAGAAGCGCCGTGTCGGCGCTGATGCGCATCGACTGGAAGAGCGTGGGCCCCGTGTGCAGGAGGGTCGCCGACGACCTGCGGGCCGAACAGGGGGCGGGCCTGTTCGATGGTCTGCGCTCCATCGGCGTGGACGAGACCAGCTACCGCAAGGGCCACAGGTACATGACCGTGGTCGTCGACCACGACCGCGGCAGGGTCGTATGGATGCACGAGGGGCACGGCGAGAAGGTGTTCGACCTGTTCTTCGAGACGCTCGCCGAGGAGCAGCGCGCCTCCATCCGGGTGATCACCGGCGACGGGGCGCGGTGGATCGACGAGTGCGCGTTCCGCTGGTGCCCGCGGGCCGAACGCATCCTCGACGGGTTCCATATCGTGTCCTGGGCGACCGACGCGCTCGACAAGGTCCGCACCGCCGCATGGCGCGAGGCCAGAAAGGCCGGCACGGCCCGAAAAGGCGCGAAGGATCCGGTCAAGGGCGCGCGTTGGGCGTTGCTGAAGAACGAGGACGACCTGACCGCCGGGCAGAAGGCGCAACTGGAATGCATCGCCAACACCAACGAGACCCTCTGGGAGGCGTACAAGCTCAAGGAACGCCTGCGCATGATCCTCAAGCAGACCGCCGACACGGCCGACCCCCTGGCGCCAATGGGCCGCCGACGCGTCCCTGTCCGGCATCCCCGGATTCGTCCAGCTCGGCGAGAAGATCGCCAGGCGCCACTTCGACATCCTCACAACCATCCGCAGCGGACTGTCCAACGCCAGGCTCGAGGCCGTGAACAACAAGATCAAGACCACCATCAAGATCGGCTACGGCTACCGCAACCTCGACAACCTCATCAGCCTCGTCATGCTCAAATGCGGCGGACTCAACCTCACACTCCCCGGACGCCAATAACCAGCAGGCACAACCAACGACTCACACCCACACAAACACCCGAAGAGCCTAATATTGTCTGCGTTGATCATGGAAGCCTGCCTGACGTTGGCTCATGTGAGCAACGCGCTGTCGAAATGGCGCAAGCAGCAGATAGGGACGGAGTTCACGTTTGACATCACCATGGGAGGCCTCCGGCCCCGCAATACGGTCATGAAAATA
>NZ_JFAL01000040.1:0-7337 GCF_006454495.1 Bifidobacterium sp. UTCIF-38
CTATGATTTTTGTGTCATTGCCCTTCGGTGGTGTTATCGCACCGTGCGATGCCACCGGAACCGTGAATAACCGATGATGAGAGTCGCGGTTTAGCTTTAGCTGAGAAGGATTCTCGAAGTATCCTGAAGTATGAACACTGGCTCGTTGGCATAAGGAGGGATGTCGATCCGCATGGGAGAGAAGCAGCCCACGATCTTTGATGTCGCCGCAGAGGCGGGGGTCTCGAAATCTGTAGTCTCCCGCGTGTTGCGCGGCATTGACGGTGTCAGCAAAGAATCAGCCGACCGGGTGTCCGCTGCGATGCGGAAGCTTGGCTATGTGCCAAGCGCCATGGCAAGAGGAATGGCATCAAGCCGAACAAAGATGCTTGGACTGATTGTCAGGGACTGCAGACTGCCGTTCTACGGCATCTTGCAAAACGCTGTGCAGAAACGTGCGCATGAACTGGGTTACCAGCTGATTTGCATCAGCGGCGTGGATGACTTGTCCGCAGATGATTTAAAGGCCGCGTTCCGGGATTTGCTGTCACTGCGCGTTGAGGGGATAATCGTCTGTTCGGCAAAGCTGACCTCCGCCGATTTTGCTCCTTATGCCAATAGGGTTCCCATTGTCGTTGCCGGGCACGAAGAGACCAGTCGAACCGTTCCGTCGGTGTTTACCGATGAAGAGGACGGAGCCGGGAGGTTGTCGCAATACCTGTGTGATTATGGGCATCGTGACGTTGCCGTGTTCATTGCACCGCAAAACCGCTCACTCAGCCAGAATCGCAGAGGTCTGGCGATGGCTCATCATCTCGAGATGCTAGGAGCGACGGCGAAAACACTGCCGATGGAAGGAAATACTATCGGGCAGCTCATTGAAGAGGCTCTGTCGTCCCCGAGGATTACGGCATACATGTGTCCTTCGGATGTGACCATGCTTCAGGTGATGGAGGAGCTGCGGCGGAGAGGGCTGCTTGTTCCACGGGACATTTCCGTCACTGGTTACGACGGCTTTCCCCCATTATCGGCTTCGCTGCTCGGACTGTCTACCTATAGGCAGCCGTTGGAAGAGATTGGTTCACGTGCGGTGGACATCGTATATGGTCAGTTGCAGAACGGCGTACGGGAGACGTCGGCGATAGCCGTGAAGGGCGTACTCGTATCCGGCCGCACCGTCGCTCTTCCCAGATTCGTGGCGTAGACACACGTCGGTCAAATCTGGCAACAAAGACTCCACTTTACGCTACGCCCCGCAGCGCACCCGAAACGGATTCCTATAAGCAGTACCTCTCTCTTCTGGTCATGTCTACAGAAGGCTTCGTTTCGAAATATAGGGAGCGCTCCCTATATTGGAACATCTATAGTTTGCAGTTCACTGTTAATTGGCCTACTGTTGGTCATCCTAAGCTTTTCTCCGCGAATACGCCCTTATATGCTGTCATATGTGATGAGTCACATAATGGAGATAGGGTGCGCTCCCTACTCATGCGATTAGAAGCGGATGTCGTTCGAAGCCGGCTGAGCGGTACACCGCATGTCAACGCTGAAAGAAGAAAAGACAATGCGAAACAAGTTGAATGCGAAAAGGTTGCACTTGTTCCATGAACGACGAAGACCAACGGTGCAGGTCGCACGAGACCGGGCAGCTGGAGGGCTGATGCTGGTTCCGGCATTGGTGTTGTTGGTGGTGTTCGTGTTCGGCCCGTTGGTGCGCGTGGTTGTGATGAGCATGCAGGGCACGGACATCTTCGGCTCGCCGTCGGGGTTTGTGGGGTTGGAGAACTTCAGGACGGTGCTCACCGACCCGTCGTTCGTCGGGGTGCTGGTGCAGACGTTCCTGTACGCCGTGCTGGTCGTGGTCGGCCGCATCGCGCTGGGCGTGCTGCTGGCGATTTTGCTGACCCGGCATATCATGGGCGTCAAGGCGCTGCGGGTGGCGATGACCTCGATCGTGAGCGTGTCGGTGGCGGCCGCGTCGCTGGGCTTTCTGGCGTTGTTTGGCTCGAGCGGTGTAATCAATTCGCTGATCGGGCGGTTGGGGTTGCGTCCGGTCGGTTTCCTGACCGACCCGAAATGGGCGTTCCTGACGGTGACCCTGTTGACGATCTGGACCGGTCTCGGGTTCACGCTGATCCTGTTGTGCGCGGCGATCGATGGCGTGGACCAGGAGATTCTGGAGGCCGCGCGCATCGATGGCGCCTCCGAGGCGCGCATCCAGTGGTCGATCGTGCTGCCGCTGATCACCCCGACCCTGTTCTACATCGCCGTGACCACGTGCATCGAGGCGTTGCAGGCGTTCGCCCAGATCAACATCCTGACCAAGGGCGGGCCGGGCCAGTCTACCACGACCATCACGTACAACATCTACACCGCCGCGTTCAACGCGGGCAGCGCGAATTTCGGCATCGCGTCCGCCCTGGGCATCGTGCTGTTCGTGTTCGTGTTCGTGCTCACCCTGCTGCAGTTCCGCTTCCTGGAAGGAAAGGTGAACTACTGATGATCCGCAAGCGTTCCCCCATCAGCCAGACGCTCTGGTTCGTCTTCGCGCTGGCCGTGACCGTCCTGGTCCTGATGCCGGTCCTGTACATCTACGTCGGTGCGTTCTTCTTCGATGCGAACGGGCTGTTCAGGGGCTTCACCTTGGGCAACTTTGCCCGCGCCATGTCCCAGATGCCGCTGACGCAGCAGCTGGGCAACAGCATCATCGTGACCGTGTGCCAGACCGCGGGGCAGATCCTGACCGCGTTCCTCGCAGCCTACGCGATCGTGTTCTGCAACCTGAGGCGTCCGGGCATGTGGATGATGGTGTTCCTCGTGAGCATGATGGTGCCCGGCGAGACCACGATCCTGTCGAACTACCTCAACATCGCCAACTGGGGGCTCATGGACACCATCCCCGCGATCTTCCTGCCGTTCCTCGTGCAGGGGTTCACCGTGTTCCTGTTCCGTCAGGCGTTCCGGTCCTTCCCCAAGGAGCTGCGCGAGGCGGCCTTGATCGACGGAGCGGGACATTTCCGTTTCATGACCGACGTGCTGCTGCCCATCGTCAAGCCGACCATCATCGCGGCTACGATCAACGCGATGGTCGCCGCGTGGAACGGCTACTTCTGGCCCCTGCTCGTCACCAACAAGCCCGAACACCGCACCATCCAGGTCGGTATCACCCAGCTGAGCGGATCGGACGGATCCAACATCGGCGTGGTCCTTGCCGGCGCCGCCATCGCGGTCATCCCGGCGATGATCCTCACCCTCCTGTTCAACAGGTCGCTGCGTGGCATGAGCGTGGCCGGCAGCATCAAATGACACCGCCGGAACCGCACCGGCGTCGCCGCCGCGCCGGCCGGTAACCATCCGCGTCAATCCGAAACAGACGACGCCCCGCAGGGCGCCGGAAACCGAATCACCCCTCGCCGGACGGCCAGCGTGGCCGCCCCGGCGGTAGCAAGAAAGGAACACAACCATGAGGAAGTCAACCCTGCTGAAAGCGGTCGCCGTCGCGATCCTGCCGATGTTCGCCTTGTCCGCGTGCGGCACCACGCAGGACACGAACGCCGCCGCGAAGGACGGCGAGCAGACCGTCACGTTCTGGTACTCGACCTCCGGACCCGGAGTGGACGCCATCAACCAGCTCGTCTCCGAATTCAACAAGAAGAACTCCGGCAAGATCAAGGTCGAGGCCTCCTACCAAGGCTCCTACGCCGACGTGCAGCAGAAGTTCTCCGCCGCCGTCCAAGCCAAGTCCACGCCCTCGATCCTGCAGATGAACGACACGTCCACCGGCTACATGATCGACAGCAAGATGACCACGCCGGTCCACAAACTCGCCGAGGGCGACTCCGAATTCGACACCGACGACATCCAGCCGGTGGCGCTTAAGTACTACAGCGACGACGACGGCCTGCTGGCCCTGCCGTTCGCCATCAGCCAGCCCGTCACCTACATCAACAACAAGCTCGCCCAGCAGGCGGGCCTCGACGTGGCCAACCCGCCGACCACGTTCGATGAGGTCGTCGAATGGGCCGACGCCATCCACGAGAAGACCGGCGCCTACGGCTTCTCCATGAACATGGTCGACTCATGGATCCTCGAGATGCTGTCCGCCAGCCACGGCGAACTCATCGCCACCCCCGACAACGGACGCGGCGGCAACGTCACCGGCGTGAACATGACCTCCAAGACCCAGCTCGGCATGTTCCAGAAGATCGCCGACATGTTCAAGGACGGCACCGGACTGAACCCGGGCACCGATAACAGTTCCATGACGACCGCGTTCACCTCCGACAAGCTCGGACTGCTCCTGACCTCGTCCGCCTCCTACACGTCCCTGCTGCCCGGCGACTCCACCGAGAACGTGACCGTCGCCCAGTTCCCCCACGACGCGTCAGACAAGAAGGCCGGCACCCCGATCGGCGGCAACGCCCTGTGGATCGTGTCCGCCGAGCACACCGACTCCGAACAGAAGGCCGCCTGGGAGTTCGGCAAGTTCATGATGACCCCGCACGCCCAAGCCGTGTTCGCCAAGGCCTCCGGCAACCTGTTCGCCAACGTCAAGGCCGCCGACGAGACCGAAGGCAAGCAGGCGCTCGAGGACCCGAACGTGCAGGTCTTCTACAAGCAGCTGGAAGCCAACCCCTCCACCAGCGTGTCCCTGGGAGCCCGCACCGGCGCCTATCCATCCATCCGCAAGGACGTGATGGCCTCCTTCAACGAGGCTGTCAGCGGCTCCAAGGACCTCAAGACCGCCATGCAGGAGGCCGAGACCCAGTCCGCCAAGGACATCGCCACCTACAACAAGGCCGCCGGCAAATAACCCGCACACACACCACCCCTCGGTTTCCGCCACCGGCCATGACGCCGGCGGCGGAAACCCCGTACCACACCAGTCCCGCACAGGGGCGAAGGAGCCCACATGAACACCACCAACAACACCCATCCCCGATTCGGCCACGAACGCTACGCGTCCATCAACGCCGACCTCAACCGGACGTACGCCCGCTTCCCGTTCGCCATCGCCGCCCACCGCGGCACACCCCGCGGAGACATCCGTGAGAACACGCTCAACAGCGTCCTGGCCACCAAACAGGTCAACGCCGACATCGCCGAGATCGACGTGATCCGATCCACCGACGGCGAATACTTCGCCTTCCACGACGGCACCGAAATGGCCCGCCTGCGCATCACCGACGACATCCTGACCAAAACCGCCGCCCAACTCGACGAACTGCGCTACACCGAATACCCCGGCGCCTACTACGGGCACGTCGAACGCGTCGCGCACATCCTCGACAACGCCCCCGACATCCTCATCAACATCGACCGCTCCTGGCGCTACTGGAACACCGGGTTCCTCGACTGGCTCGACCAGTTCCACCTCGAACGCAGACTCATCCTCAAATGCCCCGTCTCGGAAGGCCACCAACAGGCGCTCCGCGACCACGACGTCAAATACATGTTCATGGGCATGATCGAGACCCCCGACCAACTCGACCTGTTCACACACGACGAGCGGATCAACACCGTCGGCGTGGAACTCGTCGCCACCACCCCGGACACGCCGCTCGCCGACCCAGTCGTCTTCCAGACCATCAACGACCTCGGCCTGTACACGTTCGTCAACGCCCTCGACCTCGGCAACGGCTACCAGGGCCTCAAAGGCATGGACGACACCCGATCCATCCTCGAAGGCCCGCAAACCGGCTGGGGCGCGCTCCTCGCCCTCGGAGCCGACATCATCCAAACCGACTGGCCCGAAAAACTCGACGAATACCGCCAAGCCATGATTTCCTCCTGAAAGGACGAACCTCGAATTCCCTGACGCATCTAACGCAGATGATCGGGGAATTCGGGATTCGACAGCTGCTCCGGTACGTTCCATGTGGGATTCTCTGGATGAATCGTCGAAGGCGAGCCTCCTGATGGTGGAGTGATCTGTCGGCTTGGAGACCGCGAATCCGGCACCGTTTGCACGGAACCATCCAGATGGCCCATGTCGGAGGACTTTCCCTCCAAGGCTGTCATGGATTCACGAACATCACGCATTGCATCGTTGAGACTCCGGGTGCTTTTGTCGTAGAGGTCAAGTCCTTGAGCTCCATGAATCACGGATCGGGCATATGCTATTCGGCCGTTGAGCCGTACACGAGTGTCATCATCTTCGACTTTGTTTTCCGAAGCCGTGTAGAGCCGGTCGGCCTCTTCGATGAGTCTGTCTAGACTGTTTTGCGCATTGTCCAGCTGTTTTCTCTTGTATGACGTCTTGACCTCGCTGACCGCGGAGTTCAGGTTTTCGATCCGGCTCCTGAGCTGATCATTCGCTTTTTCCGCTGCCATTCGGATGCCGTTGAGCCGGTCTACGGTCATGTCCGCAGTGCAGGTCGCGAGTGGAGCCGATGGCCGATATTGCGCGATTGTAATAGCTAAATCCAGGGCTTTGGGATCTCGTACGTCTTCGTTGCGCAATTTCAAGTATGGAGCTGTCTGTCGTAAGGTCTTCCACCAGTCGTTACGTATCGTGTCTGATTGCATGATTGCATGATTGCATGATGCAAGCGCCGCATCACGATCATGATTGTTCTTCATTTCGCCGAGTCCCGTGGCGGCTCCCACTGCAATGACGAGTGCCAGTAATACGCCTACCAAACGTTTGTGCGGAATATGAAGGCAGATCGCGGATATTCCCATCCTGTCGAGCATCCGCCCCTCACTGACGGGAGCGTAGCCTTCGGAACTATTCTCGGCATTCTCCTGTATCGGAGTTGTCGTCTTTCCCCTCCGATCGTCTTGTCCTTCGACCTCCGTCTGCCGTCTCCGCGTGTTGCGGGGTTCCCGATCTTCGAGGATGAACGAGATACGACGGAACCGGCGTCTGACCTTCGTTCCGACCGGTGGATCCGGCGGGGCTCCCGCACCTCCGGGATCCTCGATGGCGTGTATGGCCCACTGGTCGAGTTCCGGCCATGTACTGGGATGATTGCGGATTTGCGTGAGGAGATCCCAGTTGCCGGAATCGCTCATAAGATCGGAAAGCTCGCAAGAATCAAGTCGGGGATTGATGCGGCGCATGATTCCTTCTTTCTCCCTCAGGATTAGTGGATATAAGTGATGCTGGGATTGTTGGTCTGTTCCTTGGTGAGTGTCCTGAGCCATGCGTATGGGAGGCCGCCGCCGGATTCGCTGACGACGATGCTACCGTCGTCCTTGATTTCCTCGACGATGGCGACGTGTCCGTAATCGGCGCTTGCGCCGAGATAGCCTTTGGCGAAGCTCGCCACGTCGCCGAGCTGTATACCGCCGCCCGTCGGGTATCCGAATTTTCTGGCGCTTGACGCCCACATCCAGCCGTCGCCCATATATCC
>NZ_JFAL01000041.1:0-5773 GCF_006454495.1 Bifidobacterium sp. UTCIF-38
CACCTGAGCCACGCCACTAAACCTAATCACTGTTCCATGTGCTTGTCTGGATGTATCCGTCATCAACGTAAGCGCCTGTCTATCTGCAAAGGAGACCTTACATGTCCGTTAGCAAGGACAACTCGGAAATGACGTTCTGCGACTATTACGCACAATGGGTCAGCGTCTACAAGGAAGGCGCGATCCGAGAAGTGACGATGAAGAAATACGCACTCACCCAGATGTGGCTTAACAAGCTCATCCCGGCTCTCAGGCTTGCCGACATGGACCGTGTGAACTACCAGAAACTGATCAATGGATATGCCGAGCACCACGAGCGTCAAACAACAATGGATTTCCACCACCAACTGAAAGGAGCGATTCTCGACGCTGTGGACGAGGGGCTGATCCCACGAGATCCTACTCGCAAGGCAATCATCAAAGGCCGGCCACCACGGGTCAAGAAAACGAAGTACCTGAATCAGTTCGAATTGCATGCGGTCCTCGCCGATCTGGAACTCGGGCCGAAGCCGAGTTGGGATTGGCTGATACTGCTCGTTGCGAAAACCGGATTGAGGTTTTCAGAAGCGCTAGGACTCACTCCGAGCGACTTTGACTTCGTTCATCAAACCTTGTCGGTCAACAAGACATGGGATTACAAGCAGGGGGGAGGTTTTGTTCCGACCAAAAACGCTTCATCAATGCGCAAAGTACAGCTCGATTGGCAATTGATCATGCAACTGTCGGCGCTGCTGAAGGACTTACCCGAATCGGAGCCTATCTTCGTGAAGGGCAAGGTATACAACTCAACGGTGAACGGCGTTCTGGCACGGCATTGCGCGCATGCTGAGGTACCCGTGATTTCGATTCATGGTCTGAGGCATACTCACGCCTCACTGCTGCTGTACGCCGGCGTCTCCATCGCAAGCGTGTCTAAACGACTCGGACACGCGAGTATGAACACCACCCAAGACACCTATCTGCATGTCATCCGCGAATTGGAGAACAAGGATGTCGACATCGTGATGCGAGCGCTCTCCACCCTCATATAACCCACATCAAGCACCGGTGCTTACGCTGATGAAGGGTGATGAGGTCGTCGAGGTGGGAGAAGAACCGGCCGATGGCCTGCTGCTCCTTCAAAGAGCATACGGTCACCACTGATTCGTTGATAGCCAGCTTCGACAAACTAGGCAATCCTGTCGATTCGTTCTTACTTTGCCAGTCGATATTGAGAAAGAGACATAGGACGTAATCCAAATCAGCATTGGTTCGTGGAACCGCATAAAACAGCGTATCTACAGTCCAAAATGGAGCAAGAAGTTTATACGGATGGTCAATGGTCCCCTTCCTGCCGATACCGATTGCATCCGCATCATACGAAAGAGCCTCATCAACACTGGTCATGTAACCGCCTGTCCCATAGACAGGAACAGTTCCCTTAGCAAGATGTTTGTAATCCCTGCCACCACAAACGTCGATAACATCCCCCAACTTACGCTGTTCCCAAGCGGATGCGCTGAATGGGTTGTCTGGCGTATCATGGCTACACGGCTACGACGGAGATGGAAGTGGATAATGGCAATTCCCAGATACGACGAGTTCTTCGGTCCGGTGCTCCGATTCCTTTCCGATGGCAAGGTTCACGGGTCCGGCGAGATGTTGGCGGCGCTCGCCGACGAGTTCAAGATGACTGAGGAGGAACGTCGTCAGCTTCTTCCCAGCGGAGGCTCGCGGGTGCTCAATGGGCGTATTGGCTGGGCCAGAACGTACCTCAAGAAAGCCGGACTTATGGAGAGTCCCAAGCGTGGCGCCTATCGCATTACCGAAGAGGGGAGGAAGGCCCTTGTCTCAGGGGAGCCTATCGATAACGAATACCTGAGCCGGTATGAATCGTTCCGTGATTTCATGCGCAGCGACAGTGACGACAGCATTTCTGAGTCGGCTTCCGGATCAATGGGATTCGGCCGGATATCGCGTACATCAAGTCACACGGAATCGGTGAAAGAAGATTCGTCTGAAGAGACCCCCGACGAGGCTCTTGACCGTGCGTTCGCTTCGATCTCCATGCGTCTTGCCGATGATCTGCTGGCGGAGGTCCTCAAACTCTCGCCGGTGGCGTTCGAGCGCTTCGTGCTCGATTTGATGACGAAGATGGGATATGGTGCCTTCGACTCGGCGAATCAGATGACACCGATCAGCGGGGATGAGGGTATCGATGGCATCATCATGGAGGACAAGCTCGGCTTCGATCTGATCTACGTGCAGGCTAAGCGTTATGCCGAGGATCAGACCGTAGGAAGGCCGGACATTCAGAAGTTCGTCGGTGCCATCGCAGGGCGCGGCGGCAGGGGGTTGTTCGTCACTACTGCGAAATTCAGCAGGCAGGCGATCGACTATGCGAAGCTTCAGCACATCATCCTTGTGGATGGGCACAAGCTCGCGCAATTGATGATCGAGCATGATTTTGGTGTCAGTGCCCGCAGGACCTACGAGATCAAGGCCGTGGACAGTGACATTTTCAATGAGTACACGGACGAAGAATAGAAGAACAGAAGCAGGAGAACCACAACGACCATGAACAAGCAGCAGCTCGCCTCCAGGATCTGGGAGTCCGCGAACAGGATGCGTTCGAAGATCGAGGCCAACGAGTACAAGGATTACATTCTCGGTTTCATCTTCTACAAGTTCCTCTCCGAGACTCTGGTGACCCGTCTCCGTGCGGATGACTGGACCGATGAGGATCTACCGGATCTGGTCGAGGACGACCCCGAGCTCGTTCGGGATGTGCGCAATCTCTGCGGTTACTTCATCTCTTACAACAACCTGTTCACCACATGGATCGATAAAGGCGCCGACTTCGAGATCGCGGACGTGCGCACGGCGCTTTCAGCGTTCGAGCGCAACATCAACCCGGCGCACAAGCGCGTGTTCGCTGGCATCTTCGACACATTGCAGACGGGTCTGTCCAAGCTTGGTACTGATGAGCGGAGCCGTTCCAAGGCCGCCCGCGACCTGATCTATCTGATCAAGGACATTCCGATGGACAGCCGTCAGGGGTACGACACCCTCGGCTACATCTACGAGTACCTGATCGACAAGTTCGCCTCCAACGCGGGCAAGAAAGCCGGCGAGTTCTACACGCCAGGCGAGGTCTCCCAGCTCATGAGCGAGATTGTGGCCTGGCACCTGCGCGGACGCAAGGAGATCACGATCTATGATCCTACGTCCGGTTCCGGTTCGCTGCTCATTCACATCGGGCAGGCGGTGGCCCGCCGCAATGGCAATCCGAACGACATCAAGTACTATGCGCAGGAGCTCAAGGAGAACACCTACAACCTCACGCGCATGAACTTGGTGATGCGCGGCATCCTGCCGGACAACATCGTGGCCCGCAATGGTGACACGCTCAAGTCCGACTGGCCGTGGTTCGACACCGACGAGACCAAGGATGAGACCTATGAGCCGTTGTTCGTTGACTCCGTGGTCTCGAACCCGCCGTATTCGCAGAATTGGGAGCCGCCGGAGGCGGGGGCCGACCTGCGTTTCGAATACGGCATCGCTCCCAAGTCGAAGGCCGATTACGCCTTCCTGCTGCATGACCTCTATCATTTGCGTGACGACGGCATCATGTGCATCGTCCTGCCGCATGGCGTGCTGTTCCGTGGTGGTGAGGAAGGCGCGATCCGTAGGAACCTTGTGGAACACCACCACATTCAGGCCATCATTGGCCTTCCCGCGAACATCTTCTTCGGTACGGGCATTCCCACTATCGTGATGGTGCTGCGCAAGCACCGCGACGACGATCATGTGCTCATCGTCGATGCGTCCAAGCATTTCATTAAGGACGGCAAGAACAACAAGCTGCGCGCCTGTGACATCCGGCGCATCGTCGACGTGGTGACCAGTTCGAAGGATGTGGACAAGTTCAGTCGTTTGATAAGTGTCGACGAGATCCGGGCGAACGACTACAACCTCAACATTCCGCGTTACGTTGATTCGTCGGAACCGGCCGAAAGCTGGGATGTGTACGCCACCATGTTCGGCGGCGTGCCCTCGCACGAGATCGATGCGTTGCAACGGTTCTGGGACGTATTCCCGAGTCTCAAGGCGCAGCTATTCGAGACGGGGAACGGCCATATCGCCAAAGTCTCCGATGGTGCGGTGCGTGAGACGGTGTACGGCAATGCCGAAGTCAAGGCCTACATCGATCGGTACAAGCGAGTGTTCGCCGATTACCCGATGCTGTTGCGCCGGGAATTGGTTGATGACTGCACATCCGTGAACGTCGCAGCCAAGGAGGCTGAGCTGGCGGGCGAGCTGTTCCGTCGGCTAGCCGATACGCCTCTGGTGGATCCGTACGCCGCCTATCAGGTGCTTGACGACGGCTGGCAGCAGGTATCGATCGACCTTGAGACCATCCAGAACGACGGGTTCGACGCCGTACGTGCGGTGGACCCCAACATGGTCGTCAAGAAAAAAGGCGGCAAAGACGTCGAGGTCCAGGAAGGCTGGACAGGTCGTGTGCTGCCATTCGGCCTCGTGCAGGAGCGGTTGCTGTCCGCCGACCTCGCCGAGATCGAATCGCAGGAGCATCGCCTGACCGAGATCGGGCAGGAGCTGAGTGACCTGCTAGAGAATCTGGATGAGGAGGACAAGGACTCCGACGCGATCAACGAGGAGGGCGATGCGTTCGTCGCCGCCGAGTTGAAGAAGGAAGTGAAGCGCATCGGCAAGGCTCCTCAGACCGCTTTGGACCGTGTGCTCGTAAGCGCGAACAAGCTGCTTGATGAGGAACGCAAGATCAAGAAGTCCGTCAAGGACCTGCGTGTGGCGCTTGAGGACAAGACCGCGACGGTCATCAGGGAACTAGACGATACGCAGGTCTCCGATCTGCTGGACGCCAAGTGGATTGATCCGCTGCAGTGCAAGCTGGAGGCGTTACCGGTCGCCGTGCTCGACGAACTGGTGTCCAAGGTGACGGCGTTGGATGACAAATA
This sequence comes from Bifidobacterium sp. UTCIF-38, assembly GCF_006454495.1. Taxonomy (NCBI): domain Bacteria; kingdom Bacillati; phylum Actinomycetota; class Actinomycetes; order Bifidobacteriales; family Bifidobacteriaceae; genus Bifidobacterium; species Bifidobacterium sp. UTCIF-38. The sequence goes on from NZ_JFAL01000041.1 coordinate 4,980, forward strand.
TGCGACCACCTATGCCGATGTATGCGGTCAGATCAGGATCGCGGAGTCCGAATTGGGAGCCATGCTTGACCGGCTGACCGGTGATGAATTCGATATGGCCGGCATTGCTGAGCTCAAGAGTCTGCTGGGAGGCGAATGATGACGGAAAATTCGAACATTCCTTCGATTCGTTTTGCTGGCTTCACTGACCCTTGGGAACAGCGTAAGTTGGGGGAACTCTATGAGAATAGAGATGAGCGTGGGAGTGATGAGCTTCAAATTTTGTCGGTGTCCATATACAGTGGCGTCTCGGACGGCTCTCTGACACCGGACGAGCTTGGCAAGACTGTGCGACGTAGCGAGGACAAGTCGCTGTACAAAAGAGTCGAACCTGGTGATGTGGTTCTCAACATGATGCGAGCTTGGCAAGGTGCTATTGGAACCTCATTAACGCAAGGCATGGTAAGTCCCGCGTACATTGTTGCCAAACCTCTGAGTAATCAAGATCAGCAGTTTTTCAATGTGATGCTTAGGCGTAGCGAAGTGGTTTCCCAAATGAATGATCTGTCATATGGGGTCACTGATTTTCGTAAGCGCTTGTACTGGGATTCTTTCGTTCGAGTATCTGTAAGTTGCCCTTCCCAAGAAGAGCAGCAGGCCATCGGCCGGTTCTTCTCCCACCTCGACGACCTCATCACCCTTCATCAGCGTAAGCATGACAAGCTTGTTGTCTTCAAAAAGGCAATGCTCGAACAAATGTTCCCTCAGGAGGGTGAGACTGTTCCGAAGATTCGGTTTGCTGGTTTTACTGACCC
>NZ_JFAL01000042.1:0-5419 GCF_006454495.1 Bifidobacterium sp. UTCIF-38
GGTAGCGGCGACGTGCTACTCTCCCACATCCTCTCGGGTGCAGTACCATCGCCGTGCAAGGCCTTAGCTTCCGGGTTCGGAATGGGACCGGGCGTCTCACCTTGGCTATGGTCGCCGCAAATCTTCAATTAGACATCCCACCACAAGGGCGGGGGATGGAACCGTGACGGTTCGGGGACCGGACGGCGGACGCGAAAGTGTTGACGTTCTGTGACCCGTTCGACCTGTTCAGTGTCGTACCGGGTGGTTCGCGCAGTGCGTGACGCCCTCCCAAACGGATGGGAGGATGTGTGATTGCCTTTTCCCCGTTAGTACCGGTCGGCTCCACCCCTCGCGGGGCTTCCACGTCCGGCCTATCGACCACGTGTTCTTCATGGGGGGTCTCGAGGCCCGAAGGCCTCATGGAATCCTTATCTTGGAGCGGGCTTCCCGCTTAGATGCTTTCAGCGGTTATCCCTTCCGAACGTAGCCAACCGGCCGTGCCACTGGCGTGACAACCGGCATACCAGAGGTTCGTCCACCCAGGTCCTCTCGTACTATGGGCAGGTCTCCTCAAGATTCCAACGAGCGCAGAGGATAGAGACCAAACTGTCTCACGACGTTCTGAACCCAGCTCGCGTGCCGCTTTAATCGGCGAACAGCCGAACCCTTGGGACCTGCTCCAGCCCCAGGATGCGACGAGCCGACATCGAGGTGCCAAACCATCCCGTCGATATGGACTCTTGGGAATGATCAGCCTGTTATCCCCGGGGTACCTTTTATCCGTTGAGCGATGCCGCGTCCGTACACCGGCACCGGATCACTAGTTCCGACTTTCGTCCCTGCTCGAGCCGTCGCTCTCGCAGTCAAGCTCCCTTGTGCACTTACACTCGCCACCCGATTGCCAACCGGGCTGAGGGAACCTTTGAGCGCCTCCGTTACTCTTTGGGAGGCAACCGCCCCAGTTAAACTACCCGCCAGGCACTGTCCCAGAGCAGGATCACTGCTCGTGGTTAGACATCCAATGCGAACAGAGCGGTATTTCACCTTGCGGCTCCACACTGGCTGGCGCCAATGCTTCGAAGCCTCCCGCCTATGCTACACAATCCACACCGAATGCCAATACCAAGGTATAGTAAAGGTCCCGGGGTCTTTTCGTCCTTCTGCGCTTAACGAGCATCTTTACTCGTACTGCAATTTCGCCGAGCTCCTGGTCGAGACAGTGGGGAAGTCGTTACGCCATTCGTGCAGGTCGGAACTTACCCGACAAGGAATTTCGCTACCTTAGGATGGTTATAGTTACCACCGCCGTTTACCGGGGCTTGAATTCACCGCTTCGCGTGAGCTGACGGATCCTCTTAACCTTCCGGCACCGGGCAGGCGTCAGTGCATATACAGCGACTTACGTCTTCGCATGCACCTGTGTTTTTGGTAAACAGTCGCTACCCCCTCTTCTGTGCCACCCCCAACAGCTCCGCGCGCGAGGCGCCTCACCACCGGGGGTCTCCCTTAAACCGAAGGAACGGGAGCAATTTGCCGAGTTCCTTGACCAGGATTCGCTCGATCGCTTCGGTATACTCTACCAGACCACCAGTGTCGGTTTGGGGTACGGGCGGCAAACAGCCTCGCGCCGAAGCTTTTCTCGACGGTCGGGATCACCGGATTCGCGCCCAACGGCGCCCATCATCACACCTCGGCCCTGACGCCCCCCGGATTTGCCTGGGGAACGGCCTGCGTGCTTGACCACGGAAAACCACCTCCGCGGCCGGCTACCCGTCCGTGTCACTCCTCGCGCTACCCTACTACAACTACGCTCCCAACACCGCCACGATCCGAACCCCGAAGGGAACATCACACGACGACGGAGGTTAGTACTCGCTGCCTCGGATCGGGCGGCTGCAAGCCGGTACGGGAATATCGACCCGTTCATCCATTCGACTACGCCTGTCGGCCTCGCCTTAGGACCCGACTCACCCAGGGACGATGAACGTGGCCCTGGAACCCTTGGTCATCCAGCGGCGGGGATCCTCACCCCGCTCTCGCTACTCATGTCTGCATTCTCACTCCCACACAGTCCACGACACGCTTACGCGGCCGCTTCGACCCGGTGTGGGACGCTCTCCTACCCAGCAGAAAAACTGCTGCCGCGTCTTCGGTGGTGTGCTTGAGCCCCGCTACATTGTCGGCGCGGAACCACTAGACCAGTGAGCTGTTACGCACTCTTTCAAGGGTGGCTGCTTCTGAGCCAACCTCCTGGCTGTCTATGCGACTCCACATCCTTTCCCACTTAGCACACGCTTCGGGACCTTAGACGACGATCTGGGCTGTCTCCCTCTCGACGACGGAGCTTATCCCCCGCCGACTCACTGCCGGAATACACTTCACGGGTATTCGGAGTTTGGTTGCTGTTGGTACCCTGTACGGGCCCGCAAGCATCCAGTAGCTCTACCCCCCGGAAGCAATCAACCGACGCTGCACCTAAATGCATTTCGGAGAGAACCAGCTATCACGGAATTTGATTGGCCTTTCACCCCTAACCCCAAGTCATCCCCCCGGTTTTCAACCCAGGTGGGTTCGGTCCTCCACACGGTCCTACCCGCGCTTCAACCTGCTCAGGGCTAGATCATCCCGCTTCGGGTCCAGGACACGCGACTACAACGCCTTTTAAGACTCGCTTTCGCTACGCGTACACCACACGGCTTACGCTCGCCACATGCCACTGACTCGCAGACTCATTTTTCGATAGGCACGCCGTCACCCCACAAGAAGGCTCCGACGGATCGTAGGCGCACGGTTTCAGAGACTATTTCACTCCCCTCCCGGGGTACTTTTCACCTTTCCCTCACGGTACTCGTACACTATCGGTCAGACAGGAATATTTAGGCTTATGCAACGGTCTGCACGGATTCGCACGGGATTCCACGGGGCCCGTGCTACTTGGGACACGCGATCAGGAGACCATGCGCATACGGCTACGGGGCCATCACCCTCTACGGCCCGGTATCCAACCCGGTTCGCCTCACACATGGTTTTATCACTCCCGCCCGGCACGTCGGCACCGGGACACACGCTCCCACAACACCACGCACGCAACCCCCGACGGGTATCACACGCACGCGGTTTGGCCTGATCCGCTTTCGCTCGCCACTACTCACGGAATATCCTTTCCTGCAGGTACTGAGATGTTTCACTTCCCTGCGTACCCCCCGGCCGAAGCCGGTGACCGCCCATAACGACGGCCGTGTTCCCACATTCGGAGACCCTCGGATCGAAGCCCTGTTGGCGGCTCCCCGAGGAATATCGCTGCCTCAAACGTCCTTCATCGGTCCTGTCTGCCAAGGCATCCACCCTACGCCCTTGCAAGCAACCCACACCCAACAAGGATGCCGGCCGCCAGCACTGCCATAGCGAACTCCCAGACGACACATCAATACAACTAGAATGATCACAAAACGATCGACGAACACAAAAAAGTGCTCTTCGAAATCAACAGCAAGAAACAACAAAAGTTGTCACTTGCTCGCGTCCACTATCCAGTTCTCAAACCACCACCGCACACACGACCCGACCACCCGGCCAAACGACCGGACGACCACGCCGCGCGACGACGGACCCGCCCCCGCGAACAACCACGGGAAGTGGCGATCCGGGAACCCAAAAGCATGCCCGTACCACCGGCCACGACCAACGACGGCCACGACCACAAGCCAACGATCTCTTCCACACCAGCAACCCGGACCAACCGGAACATCCGGCCGCCGGGCCCACAACGACTCGCAAACACGAGCCTGAAATCTCCGTAGAAAGGAGGTGATCCAGCCGCACCTTCCGGTACGGCTACCTTGTTACGACTTAGTCCCAATCACGAGTCTCACCTTAGACGGCTCCATCCTTGCGGTTAGGCCACCGGCTTCGGGTGCTACCCACTTTCATGACTTGACGGGCGGTGTGTACAAGGCCCGGGAACGCATTCACCGCGACGTTGCTGATTCGCGATTACTAGCGACTCCGCCTTCATGGAGTCGGGTTGCAGACTCCAATCCGAACTGAGACCGGTTTTCAGGGATCCGCTCCAAGTCACCTTGTCGCATCCCGTTGTACCGGCCATTGTAGCATGCGTGAAGCCCTGGACGTAAGGGGCATGATGATCTGACGTCATCCCCACCTTCCTCCGAGTTAACCCCGGCGGTCCCCCGTGAGTTCCCATCACTGCATGCTGGCAACACGGGGCGAGGGTTGCGCTCGTTGCGGGACTTAACCCAACATCTCACGACACGAGCTGACGACGACCATGCACCACCTGTGAACCCGCCCCGAAGGGAAACGACATCTCTGCCGTCGTCGGGAACATGTCAAGCCCAGGTAAGGTTCTTCGCGTTGCATCGAATTAATCCGCATGCTCCGCCGCTTGTGCGGGCCCCCGTCAATTTCTTTGAGTTTTAGCCTTGCGGCCGTACTCCCCAGGCGGGATGCTTAACGCGTTAGCTCCGACACGGGACCCGTGGAAAGGGCCCCACATCCAGCATCCACCGTTTACGGCGTGGACTACCAGGGTATCTAATCCTGTTCGCTCCCCACGCTTTCGCTCCTCAGCGTCAGTAACGGCCCAGAGACCTGCCTTCGCCATTGGTGTTCTTCCCGATATCTACACATTCCACCGTTACACCGGGAATTCCAGTCTCCCCTACCGCACTCCAGCCCGCCCGTACCCGGCGCAGATCCACCGTTAAGCGATGGACTTTCACACCAGACGCGACGAACCGCCTACGAGCTCTTTACGCCCAATAATTCCGGATAACGCTTGCACCCTACGTATTACCGCGGCTGCTGGCACGTAGTTAGCCGGTGCTTATTCGAAAGGTACACTCACTCTCGCTTGCTCCCAATCAAAAGCGGTTTACAACCCGAAGGCCGTCATCCCGCACGCGGCGTCGCTGCATCAGGCTTGCGCCCATTGTGCAATATTCCCCACTGCTGCCTCCCGTAGGAGTCTGGGCCGTATCTCAGTCCCAATGTGGCCGGTCGCCCTCTCAGGCCGGCTACCCGTCATAGGCTCGGTGGGCCGTTACCCCGCCGACTACCTGATAGGACGCGACCCCATCCCATACCGATAAATCTTTCCCAACACGCCATGCAGCATGTCGGAGCATCCGGCATTACCACCCGTTTCCAGGAGCTATTCCGGTGTACAGGGCAGGTCGGTCACGCATTACTCACCCGTTCGCCACTCTCACCCAGGCCGAAACCCGGGATCCCGTTCGACTTGCATGTGTTAAGCACGCCGCCAGCGTTCATCCTGAGCCAGAATCGAACCCTCCACAAAAAAAACATGCGAAAGAGCATCGACAGATGACTCTCAAAACAAAAAAGACGAGAACATCCTTAAGGAAGGACATTCACACAAAACCCCGCCGCAATTCAACCCAACCAAGGGAACCCA
>NZ_JFAL01000043.1:0-1108 GCF_006454495.1 Bifidobacterium sp. UTCIF-38
GCTGTTTGTGGTGGGTTGTGGGGGTTAGGCGGTGACTGCTTTGAGGTCGAGTTTGCCGCAGGTCAGGTAGATCATGGTGGCGAAGTAGTCCATGTTCCTGAATCCGCGTGCTCGTCGTTTGACGTTCTGGATGACGCTGTTGACGCCCTCGAGGACCGCGTTGGTGTACGGGTGGGTGAAGTAGGTCAGGATCTCGTTCCAGTGCCTGCGGATCATGCGGGCGAGGTCCTTCATGGGTTCCAGCCGTGAGTGCATCATCCACGAGCACAGGCGGTGCAGGCGCGACCACGCCTCGCCTGGCGTGCGGCTGGTCTCGTAGATGTCCTGCAGGGTCTCGCGCATCTGGCACGCCCGGCCGGTCTTCAGCCGCTGTTTCATGAGAGCGCGTTTGGTCTCCAACTGCAGCTCGCTCAGCCCGGACTCGTTGCGCAGCCACAGGTACTTCGTCCTCTTCAGCAGCCCGTTGGAGCGTCCTTCGGCCTTCCGGACCTTGTCGACGGCCTCGTTGGCGTGCTTGACAACGTGGAACTTGTCGACGATCCGCTCCGCGTTGGGCAGGTATTCGCGGATGCCCTTCCGAAACCCCAGGCTCATGTCGCAGGTGACGAGCCGCACGTATCCGGGCACTCCGTTGTGCGCCGTGAAGTCGTCGACGAACCGTTTCACCGTGGTCGAGTCCTTGCCGGCCGTCACGTTGATCACGTCGTGCTCGACGAGGTCGGCGACCACCGTGATGTAGTTGTGCCCCTTGCGGCTGGTCTCGTCGATGCCGATGGCCTCCACGCCCGTGTAGTCCTCGAGTCTGCGGGCCTCGTCCACGTAGTGCGCGATGAACCGCCACAGGCGGGTGTCGGTCTCGTCGACCTGCTCGGCGAGCGTGCTGACCGGCAGGTGGCGGGCCATCTCGACCGCCCACGCCTCGAACAGGAGCGTGAACCCGCTGCCCGGCCTCGCCCACGGGACAGGCACGGTCCTCACGCCATGCTCCGGGCATGTCACGCGCGGCACGCCGGCATGGATGAACGCCTTGTACTGGAAGAAGTTCAGATGCCTCCACACGCGCCCGCGCGTGTCATGCACCGGGCACTCGTCCCGCCGGCACCCCGGC
>NZ_JFAL01000044.1:0-776 GCF_006454495.1 Bifidobacterium sp. UTCIF-38
GGCGTTCCTTGAGCTTGTACGCCTCCCAGAGGGTCTCGTTGGTGTTGGCGATGCATTCCAGTTGGGCCTTCTGGCCGGCGGTCAGGTCGCCCTCGTTCTTCAGCAGCGCCCATCTGGCGCCCTTGACCGGGTCCTTCGCGCCCTTTTTGGCGACGCCTTTCTTCCGGGCCTCGCGCCATGCGGCGGTTCGTACCTTGTCGAGCGCGTCGGTCGCCCAGGACACGATGTGGAACCCGTCGAGGATGCGTTCGGCCTGCGGGCACCAGCGGAACGCGCACTCGTCGATCCACCGGGCCCCGTCGCCGGTGACGACCCGGATGGAGGCGCGCTGCGCCTCGGTGAGCGTCTCGAAGAACAGGTCGAACACCTTCTCCCCGTGCCCCTCGTGCATCCATACGACCCTGCCGCGGTCGTGGTCGACGACCACGGTCATGTACTTGTGGCCCTTGCGGTAGCTGGTCTCGTCCACGCCGATGGAACGCAGATGGTCGAACAGGCCCGCCCCCTGTTCGTCCCGCAGGTCGTCGGCGACCCTTTTGCACACGGGGCCCACGCTCTTCCAGTCGATGCGCATCAGCGCCGACACGGCGCTTCTGGGCGCGTGCACGCTCAACCACGCGACCTGCTGCTCGAAGTCGCGCGTGTACGCGCTCTTCCTGCGCGCCCACGGCACCATCGCGACCGTCACCCCGTGCTCGCGGCACATGACGCGCCGGGGCGCGTACTCCAACAGGAGCCTGGCGCACCCGAGGTCGAGGTGGCGCCAGCGCCGCACG
>NZ_JFAL01000045.1:0-689 GCF_006454495.1 Bifidobacterium sp. UTCIF-38
AATCCCCAGGGATTTCGCATATCCAAAGCACACGCACAATCACCGTCTTTCATAACTTTTCCGTATATTCGACAAGCGGCGCGTGAGGTAGAGTCGTCATAAGCTGCTGATGGGGGTCTCCATGCATTACTTCACGCCGAAACGTTGCGCCACGTCGAACAAGATCATGTATCACGACAAGACTCAGGCCCAGTATGCCGCTGATCAGAGCCTCATCGAGAGAGGTGCCGAACTATGGGTATACCGATGCGAGTTCTGCGGCACCTGGCACCTCACCCATCGCGATCCGAGCACCAGCTATGCCCACACTCCCCTGAACCAGCAGCTCAAGCCACGCAGCCGCAAGAAGGGATACAAGCCGCGCAGACGCTGATGATGCGGTGGTTGGTGTGTAATCTGAATTCGTATGGATCCGTCGACGGGGATGGATCGTGGAGCGCGACACGCTCGTGGAAATTATTTCTGATGCCGGTGATTGCGTTTCCGGCCTCTACACTGGTTGTAGACGTGATTTTGCACCCTTTTGCGACACGCCGGGCGAAGCGTGTGTTTCCAAGGGCTTAGGCGATGGTTGAGGACTTCGGTTTGCGTTGATCTGGCAAGTGGTGTAAGTTATTCATTCGCTGCCGCTGAGCGGTTGGTTTCCTTTCTTCTTCAAGTTCAAGGTTTCCTGCTGGTTCAGTGTGCTT
>NZ_JFAL01000046.1:0-682 GCF_006454495.1 Bifidobacterium sp. UTCIF-38
CGTGCGACAACAGCAGACGCTCCTGCGCGGGCGTCGGGTCAAGCGCCACCTTGACCGCCTCAAGCATCCTGCGCCGCCTTCAACGCGGCCCGTGCCTTGTTCTTCGCAGCGCGCCGACCGTATAGGCGTGCGCAGAACGAGGTCAGCACCTCAGTCATGTCACGCACCAGATCATCATCCAGCTCCGAGTCGTCCACGACAACGAGCCGACGCCCCTGTGCCTTCAGCGCGGATTCAACGAGTCCCGCGTTCATGTGCGCCAACCGGTCCCGATGCTCCACGACGATCGTACCCACGGTCGGATCGGCGAGAATGCGGTTGAGTCTGCGCCGTTTGTCGTTCATGCCCGAACCGGTCTCCATGACCACCTGGATGTCGGTCGCGCCCATGCCGATCGCGAACGACTTCAACCGATCCGCCTGTCGTTGCAGATCGGACTTCTGGTCGGACGATGACACCCGCGCATAGCAGACGACGCGAGAGCCAGCGGAGATGTCGGTCTTCTCGTATTTCGGGTCATGGATGAGCCACACGCTACCCGAACGCTCGAACGGAACGGGCATGCGGTTCTCACGGCACCACTTCCACACCGTCTGCTCGTTCAAACCCTCACGGGCCGCCCACTCCTTCGCGCGCATGAACAAAACATATCACGGTAAAACAGAGCAAAGCAAGTAAAAAC
>NZ_JFAL01000047.1:0-639 GCF_006454495.1 Bifidobacterium sp. UTCIF-38
GGCGCTATTGCTGTTTTCGTGGGTGATGGTTCGTCGTTGGGCCGTTGAGTGTGTAAGTGTGAGGGGCGTTTCCGGCTATTCTGTTTTCCGACCAAAGAAATGAACCACGGAAAACGCCTGAACAAGAGCTTATTCACCGGATTGCTGAACGTCAAAGGCATGGTCGTCGAGGACGCGCGGATCATGGATTCGCCCCTGCGTCCCGAGCCCGTGCTCGAGGTGCGCGTGCGCCCGCGCGCGGGCATGCTCAGATGCTCGCGGTGCGGGCGGAAGCGCCCGGGCTATGACCGTGGCGGCGGGGTGCGCCGGTGGCGTCATCAGGACTTCGGCTGCTGGCGGGTGGAGCTGGTCGCCGACATGCCGCGCGTGGAGTGCCCCGGGTGCGGGGTGGTCGTCGCCCAGGTGCCGTGGGCCGAGCCCGGGAGCCGGTTCACGCGTGATTTCGAGGCGGAGTGCGCGTGGCTGATGACGGTCGCCAACCAGAAGACCGTGAGCGGGTTCCTGCACGTGGCGTGGAGGACGGCGGGAGACATCGCCCATAGGGTCGCAGGCCGGCTGAAGGCCGCGATGCCCTCGCCGTTCGACCATCTCACGTCGATCGGCGTGGACGAGACCAGCTACAGGAAGGGCCACACGTAC
>NZ_JFAL01000048.1:0-514 GCF_006454495.1 Bifidobacterium sp. UTCIF-38
TTGGGAACAGCGTAAGTTGGGGGAGATCGCTTCTTTTACGAAGGGGAATGGGTATTCAAAGGCGGATATCCGAGAATCGGGTGTGCCTCTTTTCCTCTATGGTCGTATGTACACGCAGTATGAGGCAAAGGTGGAATCTGTAAATACGTACGCAGAACCGAAGCAGGGCACTCTTTACAGTAAAGGGGCTGAGGTCGTTGTTCCAGCTTCGGGAGAGAGTGCTGAAGACATAGCTCGAGCGTCGGCAATCACTAAGGCCGGCATTGCGCTGGGTGGCGATCTCAACGTTATATATCCGCAGTCTGTAGCCGTTCCCTTATTTCTTGCTTATGGGTTGTCTCACGGTTCCAACCAACAACTTCTTGCTCAACGAGCGCAGGGGAAAACGGTTGTTCATATACATGCAAGTGATCTTGAGGGTTTGAGCATCAGTCTTCCTTCCACTGCTGAGCAGCAGGCCATCGGCCGGTTCTTCTCCCACCTCGACGACCTCATCACCCTTCATCAGCGTAAG